>DATLOS010000157.1:0-7413 GCA_035536155.1 Elusimicrobiota bacterium | reverse complement strand
GCTCGAGGCGGTCGCGGAGCTCCTGGAGCACGCGCGCCGGATGCTGGATGGCTGCGCCCACTGACCTGGACGCGGACGCGGCGCTCTCCGCGATCCTGGCCCGCGTGCGGCCGCTCCCCGCGGAGACGTCCGCCTTGGAGGACGCGCGCGGCCGGTTCCTGGCGCGGGACCTGCGCGCCCGGACGGACAACCCGCCTTTCGACAACTCCGCGATGGACGGCTTCGCCCTCCGCGCGCGGGACGCCCGCGGCGCGCTCCGAGTGGCCCAGCTCTCCCGGGCCGGCGGCGCGCTCCCCCGGCCGCTGCGGCCCGGCGAGGCGGCGCGGATCATGACCGGCGCGCCCCTGCCGCGCGGGGCCGACGCGGTGGTCCCGCGCGAGCTCGCTCGGGAGGCGGGCGGCCTGCTGCGCGTGGACGGTCCGGTCCGCCCGGGCCAGCACGTCCGGCGCCGCGCGGGCGACGTGCGGCGGGGACAGGTTCTCCTGCGCGGGGGAGCCCGCATCCGCCCCTGGGAGATTGCCATCCTCGCGGCGCAGGGTTTCTCGCGCGTGCCGGTGTCCCGAGTCCCTCGTGTGGGCGTCCTGTGCTCGGGCGACGAGCTCGTCGATTTCCGCCGCGCGCCCGGCCCGGGCCGCATCCGCGACTCGAACGGGCCGGCGCTGCGCGCCCAGCTGGAGAGCTGGGGGTTCACGGCGGTCGATCTGGGGCGCTGCGCCGACGAGCCCGCGGCCCTGCGTCGGGCCTTCCGGCGGGCGCTGGGCCGCGTCGACGCCCTCGTCGTCTCGGGCGGCGTGTCCGTCGGCGACTTCGACCACACGCGGAAGGTCCTCGAGGGGCTGGGCATGCGCACGGCGTTCTGGCGCGTGCGCATCAAGCCGGGCAAGCCGCTCCTCTTCGGCACCCGCGGACGCGTCCCGGTCTTCGGCCTGCCCGGCAACCCCATCTCCTCCTTGGTGTGCAGCCAGGTCTTCCTGCGCCCGGCGCTGGAGCGCCTGGCGGGCGCGGAAAAGGCGCGGGCGGGGGAATTCCCGCTGCGCGCGCGCTTGGCCCGGGCGTTCCGCAAGCCGGCGCGGCTGCGGCAATACATCTTTTGCCGGGGGGCGCGCGGCCGCGACGGCATGCGGCTCGAGGCCCTCCAGCCGCAGGTCTCGGGATTTGCGGGAATGGGAAGCCGGGCCGAGTTTTTGGCGGTAGGGCCGGAAGGCGAGGGCGCGCTGCGCGCCGGGAGGATCTTGTGCTACAGACGGCTGACGTAGAGATCGACGACCCGGAGCAGCCTCTGGTCGAGCACCTCGAGGAGCTGCGCTTTCGCCTCATCCGCTCCATCGTCGCGGTCGCGGTCGGGACCGGCCTGGTCTGGACCCGGGCCGGGCAGTTCCTCTCCTGGCTGGCGAAGCCGGTCGGCGGGCTGATCTTCATCGCCCCCACCGAGGCCTTCTTCGTGCGGCTCAAGGTGGCGATGTTCGGGGGTTTCCTCCTCGCCCTGCCCTTCGTGCTCTACCAGGTGTGGGCTTTCGTCGCCCGGGCGCTGGGGCGCGGCCTGCGCGCGTCGGTGGTGCGGCTGATCCCGGCCTCCTACCTCCTGTTCCTGCTCGGCGCGGGGGTCTGCGTGGGGCTGGTGATCCCGGCCGCCATGACCTTCCTGATCTCCTACGGCGGGGAGGACGTGAAGCCCATGCTCAGCGTGGGCTCCTACGCGGAGTTCGTGATCTCGCTGGCGATCGCCTTCGGGGTGGTCTTCCAGCTGCCGCTGATCCTGATCCTGCTCAACCGGATCGGGATGGTGTCGCGGCGCGCCTTGACCGAGACCCGCCGCTACGCCTGGCTCATCGCCTTCATCATCGCGGCCGTGCTGACGCCCGGCCCCGACGTGATCAGTCAGATCTCGCTGGGCGTGCCGATGGTGCTGCTCTTCGAGCTCTCGCTGCTCTTTATGCGCTGACCGGGACGCGAGGAGATCCCCGCCTCGGCCCAGGCGACCTTGCCGGGAAAGGAGCGCCGCAGCTTGAGCGCGGCCTGGTCGGGGTCGCCGTGGTCCTCGATGGAGAGGATCACCCAGACACCGCTGCGGCCCGGGGCGAAGCCGGGCACGAGGCCCGAGGGCAGCTGCCCGTGCCAGCGCTTGGCCAGGTCGCCCGCGTAGGCCGGACGCTCCAGGAGGGCGGTCCACGACTCCGACGACATCTGGCGCACGGAGCGTACGCCCGGCAGGCGGGCGATGGAGTCGGCCGCGGACGGGCCGAAGACGCGGCGCAGAAGGCTTCCGCCGCGGCCGCCGCGGCGGAACTCGAAGGCGTCGAGCGCCTCGTTGTCCTGATAGGCCCGGATCCTCCAGCCGTGGGAGCCGAAGAAGCCGTCGACGGCGGCGCGGGTGCCGTTCGGGTCCTCGCCGCGGAAAGCGTCCATGCGCAGCTCCACCATCAGGATCTGGTCGGGCAGCGACGGGGCGCCGCGGCCGCCGTCCTGGAGGGCGCGCGCGGTCCGGGAGCGGTGCGGGATCAGGAGGTGGGGGATCTGGGCGCGCGGCAGGCGCGCGGGGCTCGCCGGCTGGACGGCCGCCTGCGGTCCGGGAGAATCGCGCAGCTCGCTCTTGTCCTCTCCAGAGGAGAGCCTCGGAAGGGCGAGCAATAGGACGAGCAGGGTCGAGAGTTTCATCAGAATATCTCCGTGAAGAAGTCTTTGAGCGCCTGCCAAGAGCGACGGTCCGCGGCCTCGCTGTAGGCCGCGCCGGATTCGGGGTTGGTGAAGCCGGACGCGGCTCCGCCGTAGACGGACATCTGCCAGTCGGCGCCTGCGCGGCGCATCTCGTCTTGAAAGGCTTGGACCTGGGCCGGCGGAACGCGGGCGTCGTCGGCGCCGTGCAGGACCAGGACTCGCCCTTTCACCGCGCCCGGCTCGGCGGGGCGCCGCGAGGCAAGAGGGCCATGGAAGGACGCCACGCCGCGGAGGTCGTGGCCGGCGCGGGCCATCTCCAAGGCGGCGCTGCCGCCGAAGCCGTAGCCGATCACCGCGGTGGAGCGGGATTCCGCGCAGCGCACGGTGCGCAGGGAGTCGAGGCCGGCCTTGGCGCGCTCGCGCAGCTGCTCGGGCTCGGCGAGCAGGCCTCCGGAGAGGGCATCGGCTTCCGCCGCGTCCTTCGCCAGCTTGCCGCCTCCGTAGAGGTCCAGGACCAGCGCCGCGTAGCCCAGGCGGGCGAGGAGCACGGCGCGCCGGCGGACGAAGGGATTCTGGCCGGGCGCGTCGTGGATGATCAGGATGCCGGGTCGCTTGGCGTAGGTGGCGCCGTCGTAGGCGAGATAGCCCTCGCACTCGAGGGCGCCGTGCTTATAGTGGTGGGGCTCGGTTTGGATCGCGTTCACGCCGCTCGGATCGGAGGGAAGAGGCGCCCTCTCCGACGGGAGCATACTATTTTTTCGCGGCGGGCTTGAGCAGGATCTTGGCCCCGATGAACGAGTCGGAGTAGAGCTTGCGGGCGGTATCGCGGGTCAGCTCGAGGCAGTAATGCGGGTAGCGGGCGTGCTCCGAGGCGTTCTTCGCGGGGCCGTGGAGGATCAGGGGGCCGCGGGTGAAGACGACGAACTCGCCCAGCGCGTCGGCGCGGTCGGCGGGGCCGACTTGGGGCGGGTTCCAAGTCAGCTGTCCGTCCTTCTCCGTGTAGCTTCCGCGCTCCGGGTGCGCGAAGCGCTCCTTGGAGACGACCTGGGTCAGGGTCGGCAGGGGCTTGAGGCCCTGGCCGTAGGGGATGGGAGGGAACACCGCCAGAGGCAGGCTTTCCAGCGGCTCCTCGCCGCGCAGCAGGCGGATGCGGCTCTCGCCCTCGTCGATGATGACGTAGGTGCTGAGGATCTCCCACTGCTTCTCGAGCAGGCGCTTCTCCTCCTGGAGGCGGATGCCTGCCTCGTAGGCGACCCGGCGCGATTGCGTGAGGTGGGGGAGGCTTCGCTTGAGCGCGTCCACGTCGCGGCGCTTGAGCTCGCGCAGGGCGCGGTGCTCGGCGGCGTCCTGCTCGGCGGCCTCGAGGCGGGGCGCCATGGCGAGCGCCTCGCGGGCGCGCTGGGCGGCCGCGCGGTGGAGGAACGCCCGGCCCGCGTCCACGCCGATCAGCGCGGCGCACGCCGCGGCCAGGACCAGCCAGCCGGGAGCGGGGCGCGTCAGGGCGCGGAGCAGGTCGTCCATTTCAATAGATGATGAAGACCTTGGTGCCGGTGGGCACCGTCTTGTACAGGTTCTCCAGGTCCTTGGCCGCCAGGCGCACGCAGCCGTGGGAGACGGCCCGCCCCAGGCTGGCCTCGTCCTTGGTGCCGTGGATCAGGTAGCCGTCGCCCAGGTTCAAGAGAAAGGCGCCGAGCTCGCCCGGCACGAGGCGCGAGGGGTCGCCGGGGGGCGGCACGGGCTGGCCGGCCTCGACGAAGGCCCAGTCCGGCTTGATCCAAGACGGGTTCTCGCGCGTTCGCAGGACCGTGAGCTCCCCGCGCGGAGTCACGAACTCCCAGGCGCGGCCGGTCGCCCGGTCGCGCAGGACGCCGCCGCGCCCGACGGAGCAGTCGGCCTCCCAGAGCAGCTGCGCTCCCTTCTTCAAGTAGAGCTTGTTGGCCTTGGCGTCGATCACCACGTGCAGCGTGCCGTGGAGCTTTCGCCCGACCTTCGCCCGCAGCCGCTCCACCTCGTCCGAGACGGCCTTCTGGGTGCGCAGGAAGCTCTGGTCCTGAGGCAGCAGGTTGGGCAGGCCTTGCAGGAAGGTCACCTCGCCGGACAGCGCCGCGGCTTCGCGCACCGCGCCGTTGGTCTGCGCGGCCCGCTCGGCCAGGACTTGCCCGGCCCGCTCCATGGCGTCGCGCGAGGAGGCGATCGAGGCGGACCAGCGCGCGATGCCCGCGAGCTCCGCGCCGAAGGCGACGAGCCACGCGGTCAGGAGCGCCGGATAGATCCAAGAAGGCACGAGCCCAGGATAACGTATAAGGTCCTGTAATCTCCAGCCCTCCCCGGGCACTCATGGTAGGCATCCAGGGGAACTGTTAAGATACCTTCATGGCTCCGCCGGTTTCCGAGGAGATCCAGGCGCTCAAGAAGCGCGACAACGAGGCGGTCCGCCGGCTCGTGGCCGACCATTCCGGGGCGCTCCTGGCCGGAGCGATGAGCATGGGCTTTTGCCAGGCCGACGCCGAGGAGCTGGTGCAGGACACCTTCGTCGCCTTCCTCGAGGGCGTCGAGCGCTTCGAGGGCCGCTCCAGCGTGAAGACCTTCCTCTTCGGCATCCTCTACAACAAGGGCCTGACCCTGCGCCGGCGCCAGCGCAAGGAGGAGGCCTCCGAGAAGATCGAGGAGATCTTCGACGCGCGCTTCGGGGCGCTCGGGGTCTGGACCACCTTTCCGCGCGGGCCCGAGCACGAGGCCCTCAACGCCGAGCTCAAGGCCTGGCTCGAGGACTGCGCCGGGACGCTCACTTCCGAGCAGAGGGCGGCGCTGCACCTGAAGGAGGTCGAGGGCGAGGAGACCTCCGCGATCTGCCGCATACTCGAGGTGACGGCCAACAACCTCGGGGTCCTCCTCTTCCGCGCGCGCAACAAGATGCGCGAGTGCCTGGAAGGCAAGTCGAAGGGGGGCGAGGCATGATTCTTCCGAGCTGCAAGGACGTCGCGCAGGCCTTGAGCCGCGGCGATTTCGACGAGGGCTCCTGGCTGCGCAGGCTGCGGCTGCGCCTCCACGTCTTCGTGTGCTACGTCTGCCGCCGCTACAAGGCGCAGATCGAGTTCGTCAACCGCGGGATGCGCGTCGTCTCCGAGGCCAAGGCTCCCGCCCCCGACTTCCAAGCGCGCCTCATCGACAAGCTGACCAAGCGGGAGTAGCGGTGCGGCGGCTCCTGCCCCTCGCGGCCTTCTTCGTCGCGGCGGGAACGGCTCACTTCGTCAACCCGGGCTTCTACCTGCGCTTCATGCCGCCGTATCTGCCGCGCCCGCTTCTGCTGGTCTACGTCAGCGGGTTCTTCGAGATCGCGGGGGGCGTCGGCGTGCTGATCCCGCGGCTGCGGCGCGCCGCCGCGTGGGGGCTGGTCGCCTTGCTGATCGCGGTGCTGCCGGCCAACGTGCAGATGCTCGTCGACGATTTCGCGCGCGTCGGCGCGCTGGGCAAGGCGCTTCTGCTCCTGCGCCTGCCCTTCCAGCTGGTCTTTATCCGCTGGGTGCTCTGGGCTACGGCTTGAGGGCGGCCAGCGCGGCTCGGAGAGCCGGGTCCGGCCGGCGGTCTTTGTCGGGAAGGCCGGCGCTCCCGAGGAGCAGGCGATTGGCCAGGGGCAGGCCCTCGTTGTCGTCCGCGTTCACGACGACGTCGGGCAGGATGCCGCCCTCCCCGCTCTCTTGCCGCTGGATCCGCCGCCCGTTCGGCGTGCTCCAGAGCGCCACGGTGAGCTTGACCGCCCCGCGCGTCAGCGGGTAGACGCTCTGGGAGGAGCCCTTGCCGCGGCTGCGCGTGCCGATGACGCGGGCGCGGCCGTGATCCTGGAGCGCTCCGGCCAGCACCTCGCTCGCGGAGGCGCTGTGCCCGTTGAGCAGGATGACGAGCGGCAGCTCGCGCAGCTCCCCGCCGTGGTCCACGCTGACGCTCTCGTCGGGCTTATGGCGGTAGTGGAGGCCCAAGATCCTCGTCCGGGGCTCGAGAAAAAGGGCCGCGAGGTTCGCGGCGGAGCGCATGGTCCCGCCCGGGTTGAAGCGGAGGTCCAAGACGAGGCCCTTGAGCGGCTCGCCCTCGAGAAGCGTGTTCAGGAGCTCGAACTCCTCCTCGCCGATGCCGCGGAACTCGCGCAGGTGGAGGTAGCCGATGCCGCCGCGAAGGCGCTTCGCGAAGCCGACGGGACGATGAACGTTCCGGCGCGTGAGCTCGACGTCGCGCTCGGGCTCGCTCGCGCGGACGACCTTCAACGACAGCTTCGAGCCGAGCTCGCCGGACAGGAACGGTTTCCCGTCGAACCAATCGTCGGTCACGGATCGGCCGTCGACCGCGACGATCCGGTCGCCGCGCTGAAGGCCCGCCTCGGCGGCCGGCGTCCCGGGCAGGACGGCGAGGATCTCCATGGGACCGTTGCGGCGGGCGCGCAGGACCAGCCCGACGTTGGCCTGCTCGCCGTTCTGCTCCGCGATCCAGGCGGCGTGCTCCGCCGGGGTCAAGTATTCGGTGTGCCGGTCGCCCAGCGCCCGGACGAAGCCCGCGGCCGCGCCGTCATAGACCTTCTCCCAGTCCGGGAGGCCATGGAAGCGCTCCTCCACTACGCCGATCAGGTGGGCCATGGACTGGAGGAAGGAGTCCGCCGGGGACGGTTGGGGCGGAGGCTCGACCTCGGGGCGGGGGTTCGAGCCTGCATCCGATGCCGGCGCCAAGACCGGATTCTCGGGGGAGGGATTCGTCTCGGCGGCGAAAAGG
>DATLOS010000156.1:0-2905 GCA_035536155.1 Elusimicrobiota bacterium | reverse complement strand
GGTCCCTCGGGGGTGGGGAAGTCGTCGCTGCTGAACGCTCTGGACCCGGAGCTGAGCCTGAAGGTGGGCCGCGTCTCGGACCACGGGGAAGGGCGCCACACGACGACCTGGGTGGAGCTGGTGCCGATGGGCGGCGGCCTGATCGCCGACACGCCCGGCATGGAATTCTTCACCCTCTGGGGCGTGACGCCGGAGAACCTGAAGGACCACTTCCTGGACTTCGTCGACCTGGCCGGCGGCTGCCGCTTCCGCAACTGCTCCCACACGAAGGAGACGGCCTGCGCCGTGAAGGGCCACGTCGCCCCCTCCCGCTACGCCAACTACCTCGACCTGCTGGACAAGCTCATCGAGCGCCGCGAGCCGTAGTCCCTCTTCTCTTTCTTCTCTCTTCTCTTTCTTCATTCGCTATTCGCTATTCCCTATTCTTCTTCTTCTTCTCTGTTCGTTCACTTCACGAACATTCGCTGCAGGATTTGCCTTTTTCCCCCGATATAGTATTCTAAGCACGAAGAGAGAGGGGTTCCCACGCCGGCGTGCAGCCCTCTCGTCTTTCGGGCCCAGGGTAGAGAGAGGGGAAAATGCAGCTCAAGAAGCTGGAGATGTGCGGCTTTAAATCCTTCGCCAACCGCACGGAGTTCACATTCGACCGCGGCGTCACCGGCGTCGTCGGTCCCAACGGCTGCGGGAAGTCCAACGTCGTCGACGCCATCAAGTGGGTGCTCGGCACGCAGTCCTACAAGTCCGTGCGCGGCGAGGAGATGCTCGACGTCATCTTCAAGGGCGCGCAGGGCGTCTCCGCGATGGGCTTCGCCGAGGTCTCCCTCACCCTCAACAACTCCGACCACTCGCTGCCGATCGAGTTCGAGGAAGTCGTCATCACCCGCAAGATTTTCAGCAGCGGCGAGGCCGAGTATTCGATCAACAAGTCCCCCTGCCGCCTGAAGGACATCCGCGAGCTCCTCTACGGCACGGGCATCGGCACCGACAACTACTCCGTCATCGAACAGGGCAAGATCGACCGCCTGGTCCTCTCCAACCCGCACGAACGCCGCCTGGTGTTCGAAGAGGCCGCCGGGATCTCCAAGTTCCGCGCCAAGAAGCGCGAGACCGAGAACCGCCTGGAGAAGGTCGCGGGCGACCTGCTCCGCATCCAGGACGTCGTCCACGAGGTCCAGAAGCAGCTGCGCTCGGTCCGCGCCCAGGCCGGCCGCGCCTCCCGCTACAAGGAGCTGGCCGAGGAGCTGAAGGGCAAGCGCCTGCGCCTCGCCGCCCACGACCACCGGGCCCTCGCGTCCCGCGGGGCCGAGCTCGCCGAGCGCCTGCGCGCCGCCGACGCGAAGCGCGTCGAGCTGCGCGCCCAGCTCGAGGCGAAGCTCCGCGCCCTCGACGAGGCCCAGAAGAAGCTCGAGGCCGAGTCCGGCCGCCACGGCGAGCTCGCCGCGGCGCTCGCCGGCCTGGAATCCCAGGCCTCCTATCTCGAAAAGTCCATCGCCTCCGCCGAAAGCCGCTGCCGAGAGCTCGAGGCCGAGCGCGGCCGGGCCGACGCCGACCGCGAGGCCCTCGAGTCCAAGGCCGCGGAGCTGGCCGCGCAGCTGGACCTCGAGTCCGCCAAGCTGGCGGAGCTCGACGAGACCGTCCGGGCCCGGAACGCCGAGCAGGACGAGGTCCGCCGCCGCCTGGACGAGGCGGCGCGGGAGTGCAGCCGGGCGACCGCCGAGCACGAGGCCAAGAAGGCCGAGGCGGTCGAGTTCGCGCACAAGGAGACGCAGTACCGGAACGAGCAGGCCCGGCTCCAGAAGGAGCACGGGGAGCTCGCGGCCCGGGTCGAGTCCATGAAGGCGCAGGACCTGAAGCTCGAGGCGGAGCTCGTCGAGCTGCGTTCGAGGATCGGCGGCGCGCGCGGCACGAAGGGCGCGCTGGAGCAGGAGATCGCGGCGCTGATCGCCGAGAAGAAGGCGGAGGACGTCGAGCAGGCGAACCGCCGCGAGGAGCGCACGGTGCTCGACCGCGAGCTCGTGCAGCTGCGCGAGGGGAAGAACCACCGGGTGGCGCGGCGGGAGACGCTGCGCGACCTGGAGACGCATTTCGAGGGCCTGGAGGCCGGCGCCCGCACGCTGCTGCGCGAGAAGCTGGAAGGCGTCCTGGGCACCGTGGCCGACTTCCTGGAGGTCCCCGCCGAGTCCGTGGCCGCCGTCGAAGGCGCCCTGGGCGACCGCGCGGGCGCGGTGGTCTGCGATACCGCCGAGAACGCCGAGAAGGCGGTGGCCTTCGTCCGCGAGCGCAACCTGGGCCGCACCATCGTCATCGCCCTGGACGAGTGCCGCAACGGGTACTTCACCGACGTCGAACTGCTCCACAAGGGCGTGCTGGGCCGCGCGAGCTCGCTGGTCCGCTGCGACGAACGTTACCGCCCGATGCTCGAGGCCCTGCTGGGCCACACGCTCGTGGTGGAGAACCGCGAGACCTCCCGGCTGGTGCGCGCCGAGCGCCTCACGGAGTGGCCGCTGGTCACGCCGGAAGGGGACTACTTCGACCATCCCGGCCTGCTGACCACGGGCGGCCCCCGCGCGGTGCAGGGCCTGATCTCCCGCAAGGCCGAGCTGCGCAAGCTCGAAGAGGAGATCGGCCGCTACCTCGAGCTCGTCTCCGAGCGCGAGGAGCGCCACGGCAACGTCGAGCACCGCCTCAAGGCCGGCGAGGAGAAGATCGAGAAGCTCCGGCACGACGTCTACGACAAGAACATGGAGCTGGGCGAGACCTCGTCGCAGATCGAGCAGCTCGCGGTGCGCGAGCAGTTCCTCGGCGGCGAACGCGCCCAGATCGTCGGCGAGCTCGAGGCCATGGGGCGCCAGTCCCAGGCCGTCGCCGACCGCGCCGCGTCCCTCGAGACGCTCCTGGCCCAGCT
>DATLOS010000155.1:0-4744 GCA_035536155.1 Elusimicrobiota bacterium | reverse complement strand
TCGGCGCGCTTGAGGTTCACCTGCTCCTCGGCCTGGCGCATCACCTCGGAGAAGTTCTGCTTGGCGCGCTGGGTCTCCGGGAAGAGGCGGAACACCCGCTGCATGTCCACGTACCCCATGGAGCCGTGCTGGGCGCGGTTCTCCTCCAGGCTGACCTCGAGGGCGCGCGCCGCGGGAGCGGCGAGGACGAGGAGGCAGAGCGCCAGGAAAGTTCTCATTAGAATAGGTTACCGATTCCGAAGTTGATCTGGTATCTCTGCTCGCCGGGGCGATGGTTGAGGCCGTAGCCCCAGTCCAGGCGGATGGGGAAGGCCGGCGTGGTGAAGCGGATGCCGAAGCCCGCGTCGGTCTTCACGTTCTGCTCCCCGGGCCCGATCTTCAGCTGCATGGAGTGGACGTTCTGCCAGCCGCCTCCGGCGTCGAAGAAGGTGACGAACTTCACGATCGTGCGCCGGTGCTCGCGGGCGATGGGGAAGCCGAACTCGATGTTGGCGACGTCGTAGACCTTGGCGCCGTCGGGGGTGCCGGCCTGGCCGTTGACCGCGTAGCCGCGCAGGCTGTCCTGGCCCCCGATGAAGAAGCGCTCGAACACCGGCACCTCGCGGGTGTCGCCGAAGGGGGTGACGTAGCCGGCGCGGTTGGCCAAGGTCATGACGAAGGGGTAGTCGCCGATGTTGAAGAGCGTCTTGTGGGCGGAGTCGGTGATGAAGGGCTTCCAGAAGTTCACGTTGCCGAGGAACGGGCCGCCGGCCAGGGACATGCCCACGGAGTGGCGCTGGCCCTTGGTCGGGTCGATGAAGCTGTCCCGCGTGTCGATCGCGGCCTCGGCCGAGATCGAGGAGTGGATGCTGGTGCCCTCGGTCAGCCGGTCGAGGAACTGGTTCTGCACGTTCGTGATGGTGATCTTCTGGAACGTGTAGCCGAAGGAGAGCTGGTACTTGTCCTCCTGGAAGCGGGGCCCCAGGCGCACGGAGCCGCCGAGGCGGTGGTTCGTGAACCCGCTCGTGGAGTTGTCGAAGGCCGAGATGCGGCGGGTGTTGAAGAGGTCGACGCCGAGGCTGGTGGGCTTGTCCTTGAGCCAAGGCGTGGTCCAGGAGAGCGAGTAGTCGTTGACGCGCTTGCCGAAGGACCAGGCCACCGACGCGCGCTGGGCGCGGCCGAAGAGGTTCATGTGCTGCAGCGACAAGGTACCGATGAGGCCGTCCAGGGACGAGAAGCCCGCGCCCGCCGTCAGCGCGCCGGGCTTGCCTTCCAGGACGTCGAAGGTCAGGTCCACCTTGTCCGGGTCCTGGGGGCTCTGGACGTCGAGGTTGACGTCGTCGATGAAGCCCAGGTTCATGATCTTCTCCTGGCTCTTGCGGACCTTGGAGACGGAGAAGTGCTGGCCGGGCTTGATCACCACCTCGCGCTTGAGGACGTGGTTCTTGGTGGCCTTGTTGCCCTCGACGTCGACATGGTCCACGTAGACCACCGGCCCTTCCTCGATCTGGAAATGGACGTCCATGAGCTTGGTCTGCTCGTTGAAGACCTTCTCCGGCGTCACCTTGGTGCGCAGGCGCCCCAGCTCGGCGTACATCTCCTGCACCGCGCGGATCGAGGAGTCGAAGCGCTCCTGGTTGAAGACCTTGCCCTTGCGGTAGTCGAGGGCTTTGGCCAGCTCGGTGGAGGTGTAGTGCTCGTAGCCGGAGAAGGTGGTGTCGCCGTGCTTGTAGGACGCGCCCTCGTGGATGTCGAGGCGGATGGAGACCTCGGTGCCGTCGGGGCTGTAGGCCACGGTCGAGTTCTCGAGCTTGAAGTCCAGGTATCCGCGGTTCTTGTAGTACGCCTCCACCGCTTTGAGGTCGTCGCCGAATTGCTTCTCGTCGAAGACCTTCTTGCGCCGGTTCTTCATCTGCCGGGCGACCTTCTTGGGCTTGAACACCGTGACGCCGTTGATGGTCACGTCCACGATCTTGGCCTTGGGGCCCTCCTGGACGGCGAAGGTCAGGTCGGCCTGGAGCGCCGCCGTGTCGATCGCGACCGCGGGCTCGATGGAGGCGCGGTAGTAGCCTTTCTTCTTGTAGAAGGCGAGGAGCTTGTCGGTGTCCTCGCGGAGCTTGGAGCGGTCGAAGGGGTCCTTCGGCTTGAGGGACATCTCGTCGCGCAGGCGGGCCTTAGAGTACTTCTTGTTCCCGGTGAACTCGATCTTGCGCACCAGGGGCTTCTCCTCGACGATGATCGCGATGCGGACCGTCCAGCTCGAGCCGGACTGCTCGGCCAGGCCGGGCGGGACCGGGCGGTCCTTCATGGCGGAGATGTCGGCCGCGACGCGCTCGAAGTTGCCCAGGCCGAGGACCGCCTGGATGTCGCGGTCGAGCTGCGGCCGGTCGTAGAGGTTGCCCTTGCGGGCCTTGAGCTCGCTCTTGACCACGGACGCCTTCACGTGGCGGTTGCCGCGGACCTCGATGTCGCCGACCACCCAGGGCGGCTTAGGGAGCTCCTCGCCGCCGGCCGCGGCGGCCGGCGCCGTCGCCGCGCCCGGGTTCTCGGTGACGAAGACGTCGAGCCGGAAGGCCGCGCTGGAGAGGGCGACCTCGCTCATGTGGACCGCCGTGAACAGGCCGGAGGCCACCAGCGCGGTCGAATCCCGGTCCTGGGCCTCCTTGGAGTAGGGCAGCCCCTCGCGCGCGCCGATCATGTCCCGGAGCTTGGACTCGGGGACCTCCTTGAGGCCGAAGAACTGGATCTGGGCCACCTGCCGCTCCGGGGCCGGCGCGGCAGGCGTCGAGACGGCCACGGCCGGCGCCGTCGCGGTGGACGCGCTCACGGTGCCGGTGCTCGCGGTCTGGGCATGGGCGGTAGAGGAAATGGCCGCGGACGCCAAGACGAGGACGCAAAAACTAGGCCATCTCACGCAGGGCCGAAGTATATCAAAATTGTGCGGAGGGGGTATAATAAAAAAGTATTTATAAAATAAGCAAAAATAGCAAAAGAAACGGGCCATCCGATTCGTCCGGATGGCCCGTCTGCGCGAGCGTGCTTAGGACTTGGACGCGACCTTGCGCTCGTTGGAGCGCTTGGTCGGCCGCGGCGGCTCGGCGTGCACCGGGGTGCCCTTCTCCGGGTCGTAGTAGTCCAGCCCGGAGTGGTCCAGGACTTCCTCGCCCATCAGCAGGCGCAGGGTGTTCTGGAGCTTGAGGTGCTGGATGAACAGGTGGTGCTCCGGCTGCAGGTCCTCGCGGCACTGCGGGGACTTGAAGTAGAAGGACAGCCACTCCTGGATGCCTTTGAGGCCGGCCCGCTTGGCGAAGTCGAGGAACAGGGCCAGGTCGAGGACGATCGGCGCCGCCAGGATCGAGTCCCGGCAGAGGAAGTTGATCTTGATCTGCATGGGCATGCCCATCCAGCCGAAGATGTCGATGTTGTCCCAGCCTTCCTTCGCGTCGCCGCGCGGCGGGTAGTAGTCGATGCGGACCTTGTGGTGGTACTTGCCGTAGAGGTCCGGGTAGAGCCGCGGCTCGAGGATGGTGTCCAAGACCGACATCTTGCTGGTCTCCTTGGTCTTGAAGGAGCCCGGGTCGTCCAAGACCTCGCCGTCCCGGTTGCCCAGGATGTTGGTCGAGTACCAGCCGGTCAAGCCGAGCATGCGGGCCTGCAGGCCCGGGGCGACCGTGGTCTTCATCCAGGTCTGGCCGGTCTTGAAGTCCTTGCCTCCGATCGGCGCGCCGGTCTGCTCGGCCAGCTCCACCATCGCCGGGACGTCGCCGGAGAGGTTCGGCGCGCCGTTGGCGTAGGGGATGCCCATTTTGATCGCCGCGTAGGCGTAGATCATCGAGGGCGGGATGTCCGGGGAGTTCTTCTTCAGGCCCTCCTCGAGCGCGGCGGCGGAGCGGTGCACCTCGGAGCGCTGGGGCAGGATCTCGGTCGAGCCGCACCAGACCATGACCACGCGGTCGAGGCCGTTCTTCTTCTTGAACTCCTCGATGTCCTTCATGACGGCCTGCGCCAGGTCCCACTTGGTCGCGGCCTTCTTCACGTTGGAGCCGGAGATGTTCTTGATGAAGGCCTTGTCGAAGACCGCGCTCATGGGGCGGACGGCCTCGAGCTCCTTCTGCACGGGCTTGAGCTGCTCCTCGGAGAGCACGCCGGCCTTGAGGGCGGCCTGCCACATGGAATCCGGGAAGATGTCCCAGCCGCCGAAGACCAGGTCCTGGAGCTTGGCCAGGGAGACGAAGTCCTTGATCAGGGGGCGGCGGCCCTCGTAGCGCTTGCCCAGGCGGATGGTCTGGAGCTGGGTCAGCGAGCCGATCGGCTGGCCGAGGCCCTTCTTCGTCAGCTCCACGCCGGCGATGAAGGTGCTGGTGACGGCGCCCATGCCGGGCAGCAGTACGCCCAGCTTGCCCTTGGCGGGCGGGATCGTGTTCTTGGGTTTCATGCGGGTTGCCTCCGTGCGTCGCTTTTCTTTAGGTACAGCAGTATGACAAAAAACAGGGGGGTGCCCACTCCGGCGGCCCAGAGGAACTCCTCGAGGCGATCGACGGCGGCGAGCACGACCAAGAGGTAGATGAAGTCGCGCTGGGCCAGCATGGTCTCGAGCTTCGCCAGCTTGCCGTTGGCCTCGGGATGGGCCAGATCGGCGATCCCGTCGAAGAGGGGCCCGGAGGGCTTGCGCGCGGCGCGCTCCGACGAGTAGTGGAACACCACCGACGCGGAGCCGAGCACGCCTATCGCGGCGACCGCGCCGGGAAGCACGAAGATGAAGTTG
>DATLOS010000154.1:0-6659 GCA_035536155.1 Elusimicrobiota bacterium | reverse complement strand
CGTCCCGCATGCCGGAGCCCTTCCGCGCGTCGTCCGCCACCGGAGCCGCCTCGTTCGTCGAGCTGGTCGAATCGCTCGGAGCGACCTGGTTCTGGCCGCCCGGGTTCGCAGTGCTGGATTGATTCGAGGAATCGTCCTTCGCCGCGGACGACTGGGCGCGGGCGGACCAGGCGAGCCCCAGCGCGAGCGCCGCCAGGACGCCGATCTTGAATTTGGCCATATCTACCTCCCCATGTGCGACTGCGCTGCTTTGAGGGGACACTATAGGCATTGCTTAAGCGCCTGAGCCATGGCGGAACCGTAGATAATTCTTGTGGACGATGTTAAAGCTGGAGCGCGGAGTAGTGCCGCAGGTGGAGAGAGGCGGCCTGCTCCCAGGAGCGCGATAGCGCGAACTTCCGCGCGCGCTGCGCCATGCCGCGCCGGACGTCGGGCTCCAACAGGCTCAAGCAAGCCTCGGCGATCAGAACGGGGTCGGATGGGCTCTCCAGAACGAAGGCGTCGCTCCCGTGCGTCAGCAGCTCGCTGATCCCGGCATATTGGGTCGTCACGATCGGCAGGCCCATCGACATCGCTTCGAGCGAGATCAGGGAGAACGTGTCCAGCGGGGTCGGGTTGAGCAAGACGTCCGCCACGCTGTAGATAGAGCGCAGGTCTTCCCATAGATCCTCGTAGAGAAAGCGAACCCCTTGCTCCTGCGCGAACCGCGCGAAGAGCTTCTTGGGAAACGGGCCGACCGCGAGCAGGGCCTTGGGCGCGCGGGCGGGAAGCCTGGCGAGGCCTCGGATCGCGAACTCGAGGCATTTCCAGGAATCGCCCACGTAGAGAAAGGCGACCTCCTCCGGAGAGAGGCCCAGGCGCTGGCGCAGCCCCGCGCGCTGGCCGGCCGCGGCCGAAGGCGAGAAATAGCCGCTGTCGACCCCGTGCGGGATGACGTCGATGCGGTCCTCGGGAATTCCGAACGCGGCGCCGGTCTCCCGCGCCGAGCGCCGCGAGTGAGCGATCACGCCCCGGTAGTTTCCGGGGGAAAACCGCAGACGCTCGAGCTCGGCGCGGATCTTCCTCCTTGCCGTCCGCAGCGGCGGAGGATCGATGCTGAACGGCACCCGGGCCAGCTTATCTTCCTCCACTTTCTGCGGATCATTATGGATCTGGATGACGTCTTGCCGGAGCGTCAACGCATGGCTGACGATCACGTCATGGCGCCGGCCCGGCTGAAGCATCCCTCCGGGAAGCCGGCCGGCCAAGGGCACGCTCAGCGCGCCCAGCGGCAGGGACCACGTGCGCCAGGAGCCGCGCAGGCTGGGCAGCCAGTGAAAATGGATCTTGGGATCCGCGAAGGTCTTCCTGCCGCGCTTGGGCAGATGATTCACCGACGCGTAGATGTGCATCTCGTGGCCGCGCCGGATGAACTCCTCGCCGAGAGACAGGGCGATCCTCGACACGCCGTTGTTCGACGAGAGCGTCTCGAGGAGCATCGCGATGTTCATCGCCGCGCCATTCTCCTCGCCTGCCGCAGGCGCCAAAGAAACCGGAGCGCTCCGCCGCGTCCGCTGATGATGCGGCGCGGGATCGACAGGGCATTGCCATCGCCGTTCTCCGTGGCGAATGCGATCCGATAGCCGGCCCGGGAAACGGCCTCTCTCAGGCCGGGATCGAAATCCCCATAGGGATACGCGAAGCAGGCCGCTTCCTGGCCGAGCGCGGCTTCGAGCTCATTCTTGGAATCCGCCAGCTCCTTCGCCCGCTCCGGAGCGGCCAAGCCGATCAAGCGAGGGTGGGTCACGGTATGGGAGCCGATGGTCCATCCTTCGCCGCGCAGAACCCGAAGCTCCGCCGACGTCAATTGTCGATGGCCCGAAGCCTCCGTCTCTCCGTCCCAAACCGCGGGACCTCCCAGGCGGGAGGACACCATGAAGACCATCGCGACGAAACCGTGGCGTTTGAGCAAGGGCAAGCCCTCGGAAAGAACCGTCGCGGAGCCGTCGTCGAAGGTGATGAGGATCGGCTTCGGCGGAACGCGGCAGGGACGCCCCTGCCGCAGCTTGATGTAATCGTCGGGCACGATAGTCCGGTAGCCGAGCGCCTTCAGAAGAGCCATCTGACGGGCGAACGCGCGCGGATGGACATACGTGTCGGGATGCCGGGCATGCGCCGGGGCGACTCCTATTCGATGGTAAACTAGGACCGGGATCTCGACCTTGGGCATATCCGCCTACGGTAAGGATTATGCCGAGCGGAAAGGGGTCAAGATGTGGCTCAAATGCCCCGGTGATGAGGCAGAAATGCCACGGTTTTCGCGCCCCTTAAGTACAATACGGCATGCTCGCGGGACGTCTGTTGTCGCTGGCTTTCCTGCTCGCCCCGGCCCGCTCGCAGGCGCCGATCGATCTCCCGGAGGTCCGTCAGGACGCCGGTTCGATGGATTGCGCTCCCGCGGCGGCGGCGAGCTCCATCCTCTGGCTCCGGACGCACGGCTTCCCCGGGCTCTGGGCCGACGAGGCTCCCGGGGCGCTGGTCGAGGAGCTCGCTCGGCGCATGCGGACCCGGGAACGCCGCGGCACCTTCGCCAAGCGCTTCCTCACCGGCGTCGAGTCCTTCGTCCGGTCGCGGGGCCTGCGCGCGCGCCGCCTCGAGTACCGCGGCCGCGCGCCGCATCCCGCGCGCTTCGGACCCGACGGCGTCGCCCCGGACGCCGGCTGGCTGAGGGCGGCCCTCGCCTCCAAGGCCGTCGTATGGCTGGGGATCGGCCGCTACCGGCGCCAGGACCGCGGCGGCGTGCTGCGCCGGGAGTCGGGCCACTGGGTGTCGCTCGCGGGCGTCGACGTCGACGAGCGCGGAGCGGCCGGCGCGGCCTCTCTGGTCATCCGCAATCCCGCCCACGGGGCGCCCCAATCCCTGGAGACTCTCGGAACCGAGCCGCTCGCGGACGGGATCCTGGCGGGCAAGGAGGGGGAGCCGGAGGTCCCCGCGGCCGGCTTCTCCCGCATTGTATCGGGCTTCAAGACCCGCCGAGGGCAGATCGCAGTCGTCGACTCGGCCGTCGTCCTGGAGCTGAGGCCCTGAGCGGCCGCGCGCCGGGCGGCGCGCCGAGTGTTAGAATAGTCGGACGTCCCCGTAGCTCAATGGATAGAGCACGTGCCTTCTAAGCATGGGATCCAGGTTCGATTCCTGGCGGGGACACCACTTCTTGCGGTGACGGGGGCGGCGCCTTGGGCGCGCGCCGCCGCAGCGGCAGGATGACCTTCAGGTAGACCGCCGCCGCCGCGCCCGCCAAGAACCCGAAGACGTGGGCATGGTGGGCGACCAGGACGTCTTCCTCGCCGAAAATGGGAAGCCCGAGCATATAGGCCGAGTCGATCCCGAAGGTCCCGATCGCCAGCAGCGCCAGCAAGCTCAGCCCGCCCCAGCGCAGCGCCCGCCAGGACCAGCGGGCCGCCGCGGCCAACGTCCGGCCGCCCACGGCGAGCGCGAACGTGAGCGCCCCGGAGACCCCGGGCGCGCGGATCGGCGCAGGATCGGCCTCCCGGACCGGCCCCGGGACCGGCCGGATGAGGCCGTAAACGTAAGACGCGAAGTACGCGCCCGTGACGGCCGAGATCGCGCCGCTGGCGCCCACCAGGAAGCCGCCCATCAAGAACAAGGCGGAAAACGCGCTGGCGGCGATCCCGATCCCGTAGATCATCACGAAGCGCCGGCGTCCGGCGTGCTTCTCCAACCGGGCGCCGAACAGCCAGAGGGGGATGAGGTTCCCGATCAGGTGATCCAGGTCCATATGGGCGAAGGCGTGGGCGAAGGCCGAGAACGCCCCCAGCAGCGGCGAGAAGGGATCGTACGCCCCACCGCCCATGGAGCCCCTCCAATGCCCGTAGTCGAGCCCGAACAGGGGCTCGATCGAGGGCAGCAGCGCGGCGACGGCCGCGACCAGGACGTTGAGCCCGATGAGGGTGTAGGTCGCCACCGGCAGGCCGCGCAAGAAGCGCCGCAGGAAGCCCGGCTTGCTCGCAACGGCCGCGGCGCGGGACCACGGCCTCGCGGGCGAGAGGATCCACGCGGTGAACGCGAGCCACGCGCCCGCGAGGAGGCCGTTCATCATCTCGAGCGTTTCCGCCGCCGCCTGGGCCAGCTCGACGGGCCGGACCGCCCACTCGATGCCTCCGAGCACGCTCGCGCTCCGCTCCCGCATGAGCGCCTCGGCCGCCTCGAGAGACTGCTCGACCCAGAGCATGTCTCCGAGCACCTTATGGGCGAGGGCGCTCGCCAGCGCCACGGAGAGGGTGACCTTCAGCAGGTCCATGATGGAGTAGCGCCAGCGCTGGAGGCCGGACGCCGCCGCGCCGATCCAACGCCGGGCGAGGGCGACCAGGCCCACCAGCGCGGCCACCGGCACCCACGCCGAGCTCAACAGCGCGTAGGCGTCGTCGCCCGCGGGATACGCCAGCCCCAGGAAGAAGGCCGCCGCGGGAAGAAGGGTGGCGAGGAGCGCGGCCGGAAAGAAGATCGCGCCGGGCCCGGCCCTGAGGCTCCCGCGGCGCGCCACGAAGTGGAGAAACGCCGCGCCGCCCCAGACCGCGGCGTGGTAGAGCGCGAAGGAGCCGAGAACGGTCAGGCTCTGGAACTGCGCGACGGCCATGAACCACAGATGCGCGGCCGAGGCCGCCGCTCCGACGCCCAGCTCCCAGGCCGGAAAGGGGACGGCGAAGGGCCGGGCGAGCTCCGGCTCCGAGGGCGCCTTGAGCCGCGCGGCCGCGTCGGCCGACAGCGGGACGACCTCCGTGGGCGCCCCGACGCCGTCCTCCGCGGGCGCGGCGCCGGTGTAGAGGGTGTCGAGGGAGGCGGCCGCGGTGTCGGCGTGACGGACTCCGGCGATCGCCGGGCTCTCGGAGACGGCGCGCAGCTCCTCGGACGCGTGAGCCGTCGCGGGATGCTCCGCGGAAGGAACGGGGACCGAGGGATCGGAGGAGGCGCTCGGTACGCTCGCGGGCGCGTCGACGGGAAGCGGCTCGAGAGGGGCGGGGGAAGAGTCGACCGAGGCGGGCCGCGCCTCGGAAGCCTCGGCCCCTTGCCCCGCCGCCTGCACGCCCGCGCCGACCTCCAGGCCCGGCGTCAGCGCCGTCGCCGCAAGGCCCGTGGAAAGCGGCTGCTCGGCGTTCGGGAGGATCGGGGAGGAGCCTGCCGCCGCGCCGAGCGAGGCGGGAAGGCCGGACGCCGGAGACTGCCCGCGGCTTATTCCCGCGGCCCAGGCGCTCCACGCGCCCGGCCCGGGGGCGGCGATGAGCAGCGCCGCGGACAACGCCGCAGCCAAGCTCCGGCGGAGAATGCGCGCCAACGCGTCACTCATGCCCTTAGGATGCCCGGAACGCCGGGGCGGGGGGAGTGCCAGGAGGGCACTCCGGGCTAGGTCCTTCGAGCCTCGGCGTACAGGATGCCGCGCGACTCGCGGACGGCGAAGCCGCGGGCATCCAGGAAGCGCGCGACCGCGCCCCGGTCGGCGTCCGTTCCCTCGACCTCCATGACCAGCCGGGGCCGCAACGCCAGGAGCGCGGAGCTCCCGGCCAGGACCTTCAAGGCGGCGCCCTCCACGTCGATCTTGATGAGGTCGGCGCGCGAGACGCCCAAGGAGGAAGCGATCTCGTCGAGCGTGCGGGTGGGCACGGACTGCGACGAGCTCTCCTCCTCGCGGAACACCAGGGAATAGCTGGTCGAGAGCTTCGAATCGTGGAGAGCCGCGCTTCCCGGCGCGTCGGAGGCGGCCTCCGCGGCGACGGCGACGTTCTTTAGGCCGTTGGCGGCGACGTTGCGCTCGAGCAGCGCGCGATTGGCCGGGGCGGGCTCGACCGCGAGCACCCGGCCCGAGGGCCCGACCCTGCGCGCCGCGGGCACGGTGAAGAGCCCCTGGTGCCCGCCCACGTCGATCACCGTCTGCCCGATGCCCGGCACGAACTCCGGGAAGGCCTCGTACATGCGGTCTTCCTGGAACTCCTTGATGAAGAAGGCCGCCGACATGAGGTCGAGCGCCAGCCGGCTGCCGTCCCGGAGACGGACCTCGACCACGCGCCGCGCGAGCCCGAGCCGGTGGTTCAGCGCGAAAAGGGCGCGCACGCGCGCGTCGTCTTGGCTCCGGCCGGCCGCGCGCGAGCAGGCGTAGAGGGCGTAGTAGGCGAGGACGGCCGCGAGGCGCGCAAGGAGCGCGCCGCGCGCGCCGAACTGGGCGCGGACCTCCGCCCAGACGTTCTTGAGCGCTTGCACGGGGGCTAGCTTTTCCCAAATTGGACCGGTGGTGTCAAGCGCCGGCGGCGCGGGACCGAAGGTCCCAAGGAGGCCTACTCCTTTATATATGCAAGCCTGGCACCATAAGCCCTAATCGGCATAGGCCGATTGCTTCGCCGCCCTTGCCCCGGAAGCCTCATCTGCTTCAGGGCCGCCGCGCGCTATGATCCCTCATCATGATCAAAGCCACCCTCCGCCTAGCCCCCATCGCCCTTCTCCTCTGCGGCCGCGCCTTCGGCGTCGAGATCCGCGCCCCGCGCGCCGCGCGCCCCTCCGAGGCGCCGCTGGGCCTGGCGGGCCCGGCCGGGTCGGGCAGCTCCTTCGAGTTGGGGAGCATCGATGCCGCCCTGGGCGCGCCGGCGGGCCCGCTTTCGTCGATCGCCGCGCCT
>DATLOS010000153.1:0-3539 GCA_035536155.1 Elusimicrobiota bacterium | reverse complement strand
AAGAAGGCCTCGACGGAGAGCGACCAGCCCGGGGTGTTCCAGCGCAGGGCGAACGCGGGGATCCACGCCTGGGTGAGCGTGACGCAGCTCAGCGCGCTCGGCGCGACCGTGCCCGGGCGGCCGCCCAGCAGCTCGATCGGCGCGAACAGGAGAAGCCCGAGCGCGTAGACCGGATAGACGCGCGCGAAGCGCGCCCGCCAGAACTCCCGCCGCTCGCGCGCGCCGTCCAGGCGGCCGCGGTAGGTGTAGGAGAGGATGAAGCCGGAGAGGACGAAGAAGAAGCCGACGCCGGCGTAGCCCGTCGCGAGGAGCCCCTGCGCCCACTCCGGCGCTCGCAGGAACGGGCGCCAGAGCCATTCCCTGGCGCCGTGAAAGAGCAGGACGTGGAACGCGGCGAGGAAGCGCAGGCTGGTGAGCGGTCCGAGGTAGGCGCCTCGGCGCCGGCTCACCGCAGGAGGCCGATGCGGCCCCGGGCCGTGCCGGCTTCGGTCTTGACCACGAAGATGTAGGTGCCGCTGGCCACGTCGCGGCCGGCGGCGTTGCGCCCGTCCCAGGTCTGGCCCGTGAGCTCGCGCACGAAGGCGCCGTCCATCGCGTAGATGCGGATCTGGGCGGGGCTGCCCTGGAGGCCGGTCGGCACCGTCACCGTGACGGCGCCGTGCTGGCCGGGGCGGAAGGGGTTCGGGAAGGCGATCGCCTGCTGGTCGCCGGCGTAGCCCGACAAGGTGCCGTTGATCGCGAGGCGCAGGGCGCGGAAGGCGTCGAGGCGCCCGGCGCCGGTGGTGTTTCCCAGCGTCCCGACGCCTCCGGTCGTCGCGATCGACGTCGCCGAGACGCTGTCCGCCGAGGCGCGCAAGGTGGACTGGACCTGGGCGGGGGTGAAGGCGGGCTTGGCCGAGCGGATCAGGGCCGCGACGCCCGCGACCATCGGCGTCGCGAAGGAGGTTCCGGACGCGTTGCCCACGGTGCCGCCCCCCACGTTGGTCGTCACGATGTTGACGCCCGGCGCGACCAGGCCGCCCGCGGCGAGCTCCGGTCCGCGGGAGGAGAAGGAGGCGATATTGTCGCCGGCGTCCGTCGCGCCGACCGGGATCAGGCCGGCGCAGCTGCCGGGCTCGTCCATCGAGTTGTCGTAAGGGCCGGCGTTGCCCGCCGCGGCGACGACGACCACTCCGGCGTTCACGGCGTTGGTGACCGCCGTCTGCATCGGCCCCGGACAGCTGCTCGGAAATAGAGAGCCCAGGCTCATGTTCACCACGATCTTGCCGTAGGTCGGCGTGTCCTCGAGCGTCGCCGCGTAGTTGAGGGCCGCGATGATCGCCGCGTCGGTCGAGCCGCAGCCCGCCGCGCAGTCGCCCGCGGGGTTGCAGTCGTTGTCGTTAAAGACCTTCAGCGAGAGCAGATTCGCCCCCCAGGACAGGCCGGCGACCTCCGAGGCGTTGTCCGTCGCAGCGGCGGCGATGCCGGCGACCTGGGTGGCGTGGTTGCAGGCCGGGGTCGGCGGCTGGTTCGCGCTCTGCGCGAAAGGAAAGTCGGGATCGAAGAATTGGCTGGTCCCGACCAGCTTGGACGAGAGCTCCGGGTGCGAGCCCTGGATGCCCGAGTCGATCACCGCGATGGTCACGCGCGAGGAAGTCCCGACCTCGAAGTCCCAGCCCGCGAAGGCGTTGATGTTGGAGAGGTGCCACTGGCTGCCGACCTGGGGGTCGTTGGGCCGCCGCACAGGCCGGTGCACGTAGTTCGGCGCGGCATCGAGTATTCCCGGCGCCCCGCGCAGAAGGGCGAGGCCCGCGGGGACGCTCAAGCCCGGCGGCAGGGCCGCCAGGACCCAGCCGCCGCGCCCCAGCTCGGAGAGAAGACGCGCTCCGGCCGCGGCGAGGGCGGAGCTCCGGGCCGCGGTGTTGGACGAGGGGTCGAAGCGGACCAAGGCCTCCGAGGCCGCGACCTCCACGGGCCGCGCGCCCACCGCCGCCGAAACCGGCGCCGGCAGCTGCTCGATGCGCAGCGCGCTCGCGGGAGCGGCCGCCAAGGCGAGGAGAAGGAGCGCGGCCGCCGCCCTCACCGGGCGTTGGCCTTGCGCACGATCTCGACGAGCTGGGAGATGTCGTCGAGCTCGTAGTCCGCGCCCGACTCCTTGGTGTCGAAGGTGTTGCCGTACTTGGCCCAGGCGGTCTGGATGCCCACCTTCTTGGCCCCGGCGATGTCGCGGTCGGCCCAGTCGCCCACCATGATGGTCTCGGCGGCCTTGGTGCCCAGGAGCTGGAGCGCCCGGTGGAAGGGCTCCGGCGCGGGCTTCTTGACCCCCATGTCCTCCGAGGTCACGACCGCGTCGAAGAAGTGGTGCAGGCCCAGGCCGACCAGCCGCAGCCAGGCCTCGAGCTTCGGGGCGTCCGAGAGCACCGCGGTCTTGACCCCCATGCGCAGGAGCTGGGTGAGGGTGCGGCTCACGTGCGGGTAGAGCGCGAAGGTGCCGGACTTCGCCCGGCGGTAGCCGATGATGCCCGCCGCCAGGATCTTGAAGTCGATGGCGCCGAACTCCTTGACCAGGACCTTGTCGAAGATCTTCTGGTCCTCGACGCCCTCCTTCCAGTAGACGTCGAAGATCTTGTCGACCATCGCCGCCTTCTCGACCTTGAGCCCGGCGTCGATCATCATGTCGACCGCCGCGTCCACCGCCGCGCGCTTGGTGCGCATGAAGTCGGTGAGCGTGTTGTCGATGTCGAAGATGACGGCCTTGATCACGGTTGCTTCCCGTCCTACATCGGCTGCGCTTCGACCGGGGCGGGCGCCGCGTCCGCGGGCACGACCTTGGTCCGTGCCATCCAGTCGTGGATGCAGCGGCGGTCGCCGCGGAAGATGAAGAGGATGTCCACGAGGCCGTATAAGGGGATCAGGGCGATCAAGCCGTTGACCATGGTCCGCAGGAGCACCGCCCGGACGAAGCCCGGGTTCTCCCCGTTCTCCACCCCGACGATCCGGATGCCCAGGTAGCGCTTGCCGATGGTCTGCCCTTGTTTCGCGACCAGCCAGCACTGGTAGCCGAAGAGCGCCAGGAAGATGAGGAAGCCGACGATCACCAGGAAGGGGGCGCTCGACGCCTTGACCATCCCGTACGGAACCGCGAAGAGAAGCCCGTCGATCACGGCGGCCCCCAGCCTGCGGCCGCGCGGCGCCAGCTCGTCCATGTCCGCCTCCCTTGGGGCCTACTCCCGGCCCACGTACTCGCCCGTGCGCGTGTCCACGCGCACGGTGTCCCCCTCCTTGATGAAAAGGGGCACCTTCAGCTCCACGCCCGTCTCCGTGGTCGCGGTCTTCATGAGGTTCGACACGGAGTCGCCCTTGAAGCCCGGCTCCGTCGAGGCGATCTTGAGCGGCACGTTGACCGGGATCTCGACGGTGCGGAAGCCGTCGTTGAAATAGACGCCGATCACGTCCATGTTGTCCACGAGGAACTTGGAGACGTCGCCGAGGCGCTGGCGGGGCAAGGTCTCCTGCTCGTAGGACTCGACGTCCATGAAGTGGAGGGTGTCGCCCTCGGC
>DATLOS010000152.1:0-2001 GCA_035536155.1 Elusimicrobiota bacterium | reverse complement strand
CTCGGCGAAGACGCGCTCGCCCCGGGAGCTGCGCAGGAGCTCGGCGAGGCGCACGCGCGGGCGCGGCAGCGCGGGGTCGCCGCCGGCCCGCAGGTGGCAGCCGACGTCCAGCGCCGGCCGCCCGCCGGGCGCCGGCGCGGCGACGAGGAAGCGCCCGGCGCGGACGACGGCGCGCGGCGGCTCCCCGCGGGCGCGGCCGAGCCGCGCGAGCGCGGCGGCGAAGCTGCCCTCGTCGAAGAGGGCCGGGTCGGCGCCGGCGCCGGCGACCGCGCCGCTCTGCACCGCGGCCCAGAGGTCCTCGTAGGTCCAGACGGGGCGGGCGCGGAAGAGGCTGTCGCAGACCGCGGCGAGGGTGTCGACCTCGCGCGCGCCGTAGCCGTACGCCTCGAAGCTCTCGAGGCGCGCCGGCCCCGGGGCCTCGCCGGCCGCCGGCGCGTAGGGGAGGCCCTCGAGGCTCGCGCCGCCCGGCCCCAGCGCGGCGCGGATCCGCGCGAAGTTGGCGAACGCGTCGACCGCGTACGCCCGCAGCTGGCGCTCGACCTGCTGGATGACGAGGAACTCGCGCCCCTTCGCGACGTAGCGCTGGAGCTCGGGCGACGGCGCGCCGCCGGCCCGCGTGCTGACGAGCACGCGCACGCGGATCTCGCGCAGGGCCTCGGGGAGCGCGAGGTGCGAGCCCTTGCGCCGCCCCCGGCCCTGCACCTGGATGAGGGTGGGGTAGTCGACGGGCAGCGAGGCGACGAGCAGGTGGCGGACCGCGGTGAAGTTGAGGCTCTCGCTGATCTTCTTGGAGCCGAGCAGGACCCGCACGCGGCGCCCCTCCAGGTTCTCGGGCGCGTTGAAGCGCGCGAGGTGCCGCAGCTGCGTGGCGCGGTCGACGTCGCTGTGCACCACCAGGAAGCGCGCCGGCTCGAAGGCGTGGCGCCCCGGGCCCGCGCTCCCGCCCGCGCGGTCGGCGTGGTCCGCCGCGGCCGCGCCGCAGACGGCGCAGAGGGTGCGGTCGCCGGGCGCCGCGCCGCCGTCGATGAGGCCGTGCATCCGCAGGACCTCCTGCAGCAGCAGGACGCCCGAGGTCCGCACCCGGGGGTGGAAGACCAGGATCTTGCCGGGGCCCGAGCGCAGCGCCGCCAGGACCTCGGCCGCGAGCCGCGCGTACTTCGCGCTGTAGGCCGGCAGGCGCTCGGGACCGAGGAAGGGCCCCGAGAGCAGGAGGCCCTCGCCCGGCTCGCCGCGGCTGACGATGACGCCGGCCGCCGCGCGCCAGGCGCTGTCGGCGCGGCCCAGGGCCGACAGCACCTCGCCCGAGCGGTAGAGGCCGAACGCTTCCGGGTCGGTCTGCGCCGCGTCGGGCGCGAAGGCCGGGTTCGGGAACGCCAGGTCGTAGAGGGCGAACGAGTCCGAGGCGAGGCCGCCGGAGCCGGCGCGCTCGCGGGCGAGCGTCCGCTCGTGGAACGGGCTCATCGGGCAGAGGGTGAGGCGCTGGTAGGGCACGCCCTCGACCTCCTCGCCGACGAACACCCGGCGCGTGTACAGGACCACGTCCGAGTCGAGGAGGAAGGAGATCCGCCCGGCGAAGAGGTGCGCGAGCCGCTCGAGCGCCCCCTCGCGCAGCTGGGAGACGACGAAGTCGCCGTCGTCGTCCTCGAGGGCTTCGGCCTCGGCGCGCGCGCTGCTCTGGCGCGCGTCGCCCGGCGCGCCGGCCGGGGGCTCCGGCGCGCGGCCGGCCCCGCCGACCTGGGGGGGCGGCTCGACGCCGGATAGGCCCGTCCCGCTCGGCGCCGCGGCCTCGCCGGCCCTGCCGGCTATGGCCTCGCCGGTGCCGGCGTCACCGGCCGCGGTCCTGCCGGCTCCAGTCCCGCCGGCCCCGGTCTCGCCGGCCCCGGACCCGCCCGCCTCAGACCCGCTGACTCCGGACCCGCCGGCCTCAGGCCTGGCGGCTCCAGTCCCGCCGGCCCCGGCCTCGCCGGATCCGGTCTTTCCGGCCTCGGTTCGGCCGGCCTC
>DATLOS010000151.1:0-9081 GCA_035536155.1 Elusimicrobiota bacterium | reverse complement strand
TCGATGCAGAAGTGGCAGTGGCTGTTGCAGGAGAATCCGGTGAAGAGGACCAGCTTCTCGATCACCGCCGAGACTCCAGCTCCCGCGCGATGACGTCCAAGTCGATCTGGTAGTTCGCCAGCTTGTCGATGAGGCGAGGATCGGGCGCCTCCGTCGGCTCCGGGACGCAGGAAAATCGCGGCGCGCGCGCGCCGCGGGCCGAAAGCGCCTCGAAACGCGCGCTGTTGAGAGAGCGCGCGAGGCGCTGGCGCGCGGCTTCGCAAGCCGAGGCGCCGACCTTGCCCAAGAGAACGCGGTAGGCGGCGGCGATAGAGGAAATGGGCGCCGAGCGCATGCGCGCCTCGAGGATCGGATCCACCGCGGCGTCGACGCGGTCGGCCCGGAAAACGATGGAGAACTCCTCGCGGGCGCCCGCCTCCAGGCGCGCGAGGTGCGCCTCCAGGACCTTGTCCAACCCGGAGGGCGAGAACACCTCGACCGCTAGGTCAGCGACCATCGGTATTTTCCCTTGGAGAACTTGCGCGCGACCTTGCCCATCTTGATCAAGGTCTCGGCCGCCGTGATCACCGCGTTCTCGTCCTTGCAGTCCTTGCACAGCGGGATATCCGAGGCGATGGAGAGGAACTCCTCGGTGTCGATCCCGTTCTTGAGCTTGAGCACCTCGACCACGCACTGCTCGTTGTCGGTGAGCACGGAGCGGCCCTCGTGGCGGGCGCGGCGGGAGGCCTCGTCGTAGCGCTTGGGGACCTCGAGGAGCGGCACGATCTCGTCGGTGCCGAAGACGGCGGCGTAGCTCTTGTCGAAGCCGATGCAGCGGTCGTTGTAGACGCAGCGCCCGCAGGCCTCGGTCTTCACCGTGTGGAGCTGGGCGGTCTGGTCGAGGTCGCGCATCTCGCCCTTCGGGCTCACCACCATGGTGTTGAAGGCCGACCAGCCCAGCATCTGCTGCTCATAGCCGGGCAGGATACAAGGCGTGAAGTGAAGAAGCAACGGCGGCTTGGGGAAGTTTACCGCGGTGAAGACCTCGTAGGCCTTGCGGATGTGGGGCGCCATGTCGGTGAGACGCGCGCCGATCTCGCCCGAATGAAGCGTCATGTTCCCCTCGTAGAGCGGGGCGATGATGACGAAGTTGGAGAGCTCGAGCTTCAAGAGAAAGAGCTCGAAGAACTCGGAGAGATGGCGGTAGTTCCACTCGTTCAAGACGATGTTGACCCCGATCCCGACCTTGAGCTTCTTCAAGTTCTCGATCGCCTTGAGGCACTTGTCGAAGGCGCCCGGGATCTTCACCAGCTTGTCGTGGAGCTCGGCGGTGTGGCCGTGGATGGAGAACTTGACGAAGGTCAGGCCCGCGTCGGCCAGCTCCTTCACGTAGTCGTAGTTCGCGATCCGGACCCCGTTGGTCTGGATGCGGATGTAGGAGTAGCCGATCTTGCGCGCCAGGACGATGAGCTTGGGCAGGTCGGCGCGGATGGTGGGCTCGCCGCCGGTGAATCCCAGGCGGCGGTAGCCGTTCTTGTAGGAGAGGAACATGTTCTGCGCCGCCCGCTCGAAGGGGATGTCGTTGGGACTCTTGCGCCACTCGAAGTCCTGGGAGCAGAAAAGGCACTTGGCGTTGCAGTTGTAGTTGAGGAGGATGTCGAAGCACTTGGGCTCGTCGAAGGCGTCCCGGTCCACCCGCTCCTCGACGTTCTGCGCCGCGGTCGTCACGCGCAGGCCTCCTGGGCGTAGGCCGCGAGGGCGTCCATGAAGAGGTCGACCTCTTCCTCGATGTTGTAGGCGAAGAAAGAAAGGCGCACGGAGCCTTGAACGCCGAGCCTCCGGTGCAGGAGATGCGCGCAGTGGTCGCCCGCGCGCACCGCGATGAAGCGGTCACCCAGCTCGTGGTTGAGATAGAGATTGAAGTCGGCCACGGAGAAGCCCTTGTCGACCGGGACAAACGAGACGACCGAGCCCTCGGCCAAGACGTCGGGCTCGCCCAGGACCCGGACGCGCGGCTGGCCCTGCAGGGCGCGGACCGCGCGGCGCACGAGCCCGGCCACGTGGGCGCGTACCGCGTCCATGTCCAGGGATTCCAAGTGGCGCAGCGCCTCGAGGAGCCCGACAGCGCCGCCGAAGTCGGGGACCCCCGGCTCGAAGCGCATGGGCGCGTCGAGCCAGCGCGCCTCGGCGCCGTCGCCCGCGGGCTCGATCGACTTGACCGTGCCGCCGCCGACCTTGAAATTGCGCAGGCCGTTGAGGAGCCGCTCCTTGCCGTAGAGGACGCCGATGCCGAAGGGGCCGCCCAGTTTGTGGCCCGAGAACGCCGCGAAGTCGACGTTCGCCGCCGCGACGTCCTCCCGGTGCGAGGAGAGGTATTGGGCGTCGTCCACGAAGAGCAGGGCGCCCTTGGCGTGGGCGATGCGCGCGGCCTTGGCCGCGGGGAGCACCCCGCCCAGGACGTTCGAGGAGCGGGCCAGCGCCACGAGGGCGGTCTTGTCGGTGACCAGGCGCTCGAGCGCGTTCAAATCGACCCGGCCGTCCGGCGCGGGGCACAAGCGCAGGCGGGCCTCGCCGCGGCGCTCGGCCTCGAGGAAGGGCAGGAGGATCGCGTTGTGCTCCTGCTCCGAGACGATCACCTCGCGGCGCTCCCCCGCGTAGTTCAGGGAGCGGGCGAGGAGGTTCGCGGCCTCGGTCGTGCCCGAGGTGAAGACGATCTCGTTGGGCGACTCCGCCCCGATGAAGCGGGCCGTCTCGGCGCGCGCCTCGGAGAGCGCGGCCTCCGCGCGCTGCGCGGCCAGGTGGGTGGAGCGCTTGCCCCCGCAGGCGCCCTCGTTCGCGTAGAAGTCCGCGAGGCGCTCCGCGACCCGCCGGGGCTTCAGGGCGGTGCAGGCGCTGTCGAGATAGACCATGCGCTTGCCGTCGTACCTTTGCGACAGCGCGGGATACTGCTCGCGCAGGGCCGCGACGTCCATCACAGGGCCCCGTACAGCTCGATGTAGTCGCGGCGCGGCCCGGGGCAGACCTCGCGCAGGTTGCAGCCGTCGCACTCCGCGACCTTCTGCTTCTCGGAGATGTGCACGCCGGAGCGGCCCGCGCGCATCTTGCGGTAGTCCACGTGGTGGTCCTTGTAGTCCATCACGAAGCACACCGGGATGTGGTCCACGTCGAAGCCTATGCCGAGGGCCTTGCAGCGGGCCATCGCGGCGTTGAGCGCGGGCGCGGCCTCGCGAAAGCGCGGCATGACGCCCGCGTCGCCCTTGGCCCGGCCCATGCCCTTCACGTAGCTGAACTGGATCCAGGAGAATCCCGGCATCTCCCGCGCGGCGAAGCCGACGAAGTCCTCGGCGTGGGCGCAGTTCGCGCGGTGCACGATGTAGTTGAGCCGCACCGTGGAGCCGAGCTCGAGCAGCATGCGCACCGCCTCGACGCGCGCCTCGAAGGCGCCCTTGGTCCGCGTCACCTCGTAGTCGAGCTCCGGCGTGTGGGCGGAGAAATTGACGTTGAAAAAATCGACCAGGCCCGCGATCAGGCGCAGCCGCTTCTTGTCGTAGCGCGGGACCAAGACCGCGTTGGTCTGAAACTCGACGATTTTCTTTCTCTTCCGGCAGTGGACGAGCAGCTCGAGGAGCTCGGCCGGCTCCTTCAGGAGAGGATCGCCGCCCGAGATCTGGACGTGCCCGGTCTTATCCGCGTCGACCTGGGAGAGGAGGTAGGGGAGCTCGAAGGCGCCGCCGCGACCCGCCGCCGAGCAGAAAACGCACTGAATGTTGCACTGCTCGTTGATGGGCAGGTGGAGCGCCATGAGTTCGCGCGCGTACGGACTCCGACGGAAAATCGTAGCACATTAAAGCGGCATCTTCGTCCGGACCATGAAGCTGACGTTCGACGTGATGTCCGCGGCGCGCAGCTCGGAGTTCACGTCGTTGTCGTTGCAGTCCTTCGAGCCCTTGCGAAAGACGTTGAAGGACGCCGCCACGACGTTGGTCACCGGGCGGGTGAACGGCGTCGTGGTGCTGAGCGGAGCCGCGAGCAGGAGGCCGCCGGCCGCTCCGCACGCGGGCCAGGCCGGCGGCCAGGCCGCGGCCGCGGCGAGCGTCCCCGTGTACTCGAGCAGGCACGGCGCGTTGCACTTGTTCGGGGAGGCCGAGCACTGGGCTCCCGTGCCCACGCAGAAGAAAAACCATTTCTTGCCGGGGGAGGCGGCCGGCCAGTTGGGGTTCATGATGCTCCCGTCGGTCGGGTCGACGTTGATGCCGCCCTGGATCGTCCCGTTCGCCGTGGCTCCGGTCGGCTGGTCGATCCGGGTGGCCTGCTCGAGCTGGGACTGGAGCTCCTTGGTCCCCATCAGGGCGTTGTTCTGCACGACGGTCTTGCGCAGCCCGGCGAGCTGGACCTTGATGCCGGTGCTGTAGACCGCGGCCAGGCCGGAGAAGATGATGCCGGCGAGGATGGTGACGACCGCCATCTCGGCGAGCGTGAATCCTTTCGGCGGCCGCATCAAGGTCCGGTCGCCTGCTGAGGCCAGGAGACGTTGACGCTGATCGCCTTGGTGCTCCCGTTGTCGGTGACCGTGTAGTTCGCGGTCCAGCCCGCCGCCGCGAGGCCCGCGGGCAGGAGCTGGCCGACGTCGTGCGTCCCGGCCGTCAGGGCCCAGCCTCCCGAGCAGCCGCCCATCGAGTCCGGGATGTCCCAGCAGCCGTTGGGCGCGTAGGAGGTGTCGACCGGGTGAGCGGCGTCGGTGGGGTCGGGGCCCTGATAGTTGCCCAAGATGCCGGTGATCTGATGGACGATCGCGTCGGCCCGCGCCTTGTCGTCGGACTTCTCCAGGGCCAGCCGCGAGGAGAGCGTGGCGGCGAACACCCCGGCCGTGACGGCCGCCGCAAGCAAAATGGCGATCATCACCTCGGCTAGCGCGAAGCCCGGGGCCTTTCCTTTCATAATCCCTTAATTCGAGTATAGGGCCGTCCAGAAATGCCGTCAAGTAGGAATAACGCCCGCGCCTTTTGCCTTCGAGGGCCCTAAAATGCGATCATAGTCCTCGTCGGTGCGGTACCCAAGTGGTCTAAGGGGCGAGTCTGCAAAACTCGTATTCATGGGTTCGAATCCCATCCGCACCTAGCGATTTTTGCCAATGAATCCTTCGCCGATTGACCCCCCTCTCCCTTATTTGATACACTGTTTCTCGACGGGAAATCGCCGAGTTCCGGGGAGAAACCCGTCTCAGCCCGCATGATTTTGGCAAACGCCAACACCCGCCGGCGGCATAGAAAGACCGAAAGCCGCCGCGCGGGTTTTTTCATTTCCATGGAGGTGGAAATCTAATGGCTTACTTCATCGGTCGTGACCGCGAGGCCCGCCGCTGCTACGGATTCGACGAGATCGCCCTGGCCCCGGGCAGCATCACCGTGGACCCCAACGACGTCGACACCCGCCTGACGATCGGCGACGTCACTTTGCAGATCCCTTTCCTCGCCTCGGCCATGGACGGCGTCGTGGACGTGCCCTTCGCCATCGAGATGGGGCAGCGCGGCGGCCTGGGCGTGCTCAACCTCGACGGCGTGAACACCCGCTACGAAAAGCCGCGCGAAGTCACGGCCAAGATCGCCAAAGCCACCCCCGAGGAGGCCACGGTCCTCGTGCAGGAGCTCTACCGCGAGCCCACCCGGGAGCACCTCATCGCCCAGCGCGTGGAGGAGATCAAGAAGTCCAAGGTCCCCTGCGCGGTGAGCACCATCCCCCAGAACGCGGAGAAGTACGGCCCCATCGCCGAGGCCGCCGGCTGCGACATCTTCGTCGTGCAGTCCACGGTCACCACCGTGCGCCACAAGTCCACCAACTACAAGCCTTTCGACATCGCCAAGTTCTGCAAGAAGATGAAGATCCCGGTGGTCGTGGGCAACTGCGTGACCTACGACGTGGCCTTGGAGCTCATGGAAGCCGGCATCAGCGGCCTCCTCGTCGGGGTCGGCCCGGGCGCGGCCTGCACCACCCGCGGCGTCCTCGGCCTGGGCGTCCCCCAGGTCACCGGCACCATCGACTGCGCCGCCGCCCGCGACTTCTACTTCAAGAAGTCCGGCCGCTACGTTCCCATCATCACCGACGGCGGCATGTCCACCGGCGGCGACATCTGCAAGGCCATCGCCTGCGGCTCGGACGGGGTCATGGTCGGCTCGGCCTTCGCCCGCACCAAGGAAGCCCCCGGCGGTGGCTTCCACTGGGGCATGGCCACCCCGCACCAGAACCTGCCGCGCGGCACTCGCATCCGCGTCGGCGTGACCGGGACCCTCGAGGAGATCCTCTTCGGCCCCTCGCGCCTCGACGACGGCAGCCAGAACCTCGTCGGAGCGCTCAAGACCTGCATGGGCGCGCTCGGCGCGGCCTCCATCAAGGAGATGCAGCTGGCCGAGATCATCATCGCCCCCTCCATCCGCACCGAGGGCAAGCTGTTCCAGAAGGCGCAGAACATCGGGATGGGCAAGTTCTGATGATCGTCATCCTGGATTTCGGCTCGCAGTACACCCAGCTCATCGCCCGCCGTCTGCGGGAGCTCGAGGTCTACGCCGAGATCCTGCCCTTCAACGCCAAGCCCGAGGAGATCCGCGCCAAGAACCCCCGCGGCCTCATCCTCTCCGGCGGCCCGTCGAGCGTGCACGCGGCCAAATCGCCGCGGGTCAAGCCCGAGGTGCTGGAGCTGGGCGTCCCGGTGCTGGGCATCTGCTACGGCATGCAGCTCATGGTCCAGATGCACGGCGGCAAGGTCGCCCCGGCCGCGCGCCGCGAGTTCGGCCGGGCGAAGATCGCCGTGCTGGAAGGCGGCGGGCCGCTGTTCGAGGGCCTGCCCGGCGAGCTCGACGTCTGGATGAGCCACGGCGACGGGGCGCAGGGCCTGGGCAACGGCTTCAAGGTCATCGCCCGCACCGACACCGCGCCCTACGCCGCCATCGTCGATGAGAAGCGGCGCTGGTACGGCGTCCAGTTCCATCCCGAGGTCGTGCACACGCCCAAAGGCGAGCGCATCCTCGAGAACTTCGCGCGCCGCATCTGCGGCCTGTCGGAGCGCTGGACCATGTCCGGCTTCCTGGACGAGGCCATCAAGACGATCAAGGACACCGTGGGCGACGGGCAGGTGGTCTGCGGCCTCTCCGGCGGCGTCGACTCCTCGGTCGCGGCGGCCCTCATCCACCGCGCCATCGGCAAGCGCCTGCACTGCATCTTCGTCGACAACGGCCTCCTGCGCCAGGGCGACCGCGAGCGCATGCAGGGCATCTTCGCCAAGGGCATGGGCCTGAACCTCAAGATCGCCGACGCCTCCAAGCTCTTCCTCACCCGCTTGAACGGCGTCGCCGACCCGGAGCGCAAGCGCAAGATCATCGGCCGCACCTTCATCGAGGTCTTCGACAAGGAAGCCAAGCGCCTCGGGAAGGTCGACTTCCTCGCCCAGGGCACGCTTTATCCCGACGTGATTGAGTCGGTCTCGGTGCACGGCCCCTCGGCCGTGATCAAGAGCCACCACAACGTCGGCGGCCTGCCCAAGAAGATGCGCATGAAGCTGGTCGAGCCCCTGCGCATGCTCTTTAAGGACGAGGTCCGCCGCTTGGGCCGCGTGCTGGGCATGCCCGAGGAAGTGCTCGGCGCCCATCCCTTCCCGGGCCCGGGCTTGGCCATCCGCGTTCTCGGCTCCATCCGCCCCGAAGCCCTGACCCTCCTGCGCAAAGCCGACGCCATCGTCCAGGAGGAGTTCCGCGCCGCCGGCCTCTACGACAAGGTCTGGCAGGCCTTCGCGGTCCTGCTTCCGGTGCGCTCCGTCGGCGTCATGGGCGACGCCCGGACCTACGAGAACGCCGTGGCCCTGCGCGTGGTCGAGAGCAAGGACGGGATGACCGCGGACTGGGCGCAGCTGCCCCACGAGCTCCTCGGCAAGATCTCCAACCGCATCATCAACGAGGTGCGCGGCGTGAACCGCGTCGTCTACGACGTGAGCTCGAAGCCGCCGGCGACGATCGAATGGGAGTGACCTTGGCCAAGACCATCCAGTCCTCGGACATCGGCCTCCCCCTCAAGGCGCGGGGCAAGGTGCGCGACATCTACGAGCTGGGCGACAAGCTCCTCCTCGTGGCCACGGACCGCCTCTCCGCCTTCGACCACATCCTGCCCACCCCGATCCCGGAGAAGGGCAAGCTCCTCACCCAGGTCTCCGCCTTCTGGTTCAAGAAGACGGCCGAGCTCGTCCCGAACCACCTGATCTCCGCCGACTTGGCCGAGATACGCCGCCTCGTCCCCCAGGCCAAGCTGCCGGACGAGCTCTACGACGGCCGCGTCATGCTCTGCAAGAAGGCCAAGCGCGTGGACGCCGAGTGCGTGGCGCGCGGCTACCTCGTCGGCTCGGGCTGGAAGGACTACCAGAAGACCGGCGCGGTGTGCGGGCACGCGCTCCCCAAGGGCCTCCAGCTCGCCTCCCGCCTGCCCCAGCCCATCTTCACCCCCGCGACCAAGGCCGACACCGGCCACGACGAGAACATCTCCCGCGAGCAGCTCGCGAAGATGGTCGGCGCCGACGTCGCCGCCGAGCTCGAGCGCCTCACCCTCAAGATCTACGCCGAGGCCGCCGCCCACATGGAGGCCCGCGGGATCATCTTGGCCGACACCAAGTTCGAGTTCGGCTTCATCGACGGGAAGCTCTGCATCATCGACGAGATGCTGACCCCCGACTCCTCCCGGTTCTGGGACAAAGCCGCCTACAAGGTCGGCGTCTCGCCCGAGAGCTTCGACAAGCAGTTCGTGCGCGATTATCTCGAGAAGATCGGCTGGGACAAGAACCCGCCGGTCCCGCCCCTGCCCGACGACGTGGCGCGCGGCACCACCGAGCGCTACCGCGAGGCCTTCCGGAGGATCACCGCGTGAGCGCCAACAACCGCAACGGCCACCACGGCGCGGCTTCGACCTACGTGGTCGAGGTCGCTCCGCGCTTCGGCCACGCCGACGCCGCGGGCGCGGCCCTCCTCGCCCAACTCCCCAGCCTCGGCGTCGCCGGCGTGCGCGAGGTCCGGGTCAGCGCCCTCTACGAGATCACCGGCCGCCTCACGCCCTCCCAGATGCACCAGG
>DATLOS010000150.1:0-4127 GCA_035536155.1 Elusimicrobiota bacterium | reverse complement strand
AACCGCGATGTCCTGGGCGACCCGCGCGTGCGCGCGCACGCGGCCGACGGGCGGCGCTTCCTCTCCTCGTCCTCCGCGAGCTACGACCTGGTGAGCTCCGAGCCCTCGAATCCTTGGATCGCCGGCGTCTCCAGCCTCTACACGCGGGAGGCCTTCGAGGCGGTCCGGGCGCGCCTCGAGCCGGGCGGCGTCTTCCTGCAGTGGTTCCACAGCTACCACATGAGCGCGCGCGACTTCCGCATGATCCTGCGCACCTTTGTCTCGGTCTTCCCGCACTCCCTGCTGTTCTGGAACGGCGAGTCGGACTTCTTCCTCGTGGGCAGCCCGACGCCCTGGTCCATCGACTACCCCCGGATCCAGCGGATCATGGGCGAGGCGCGCGTGAAGGAGGACCTCGCGGCCGCCAAGCCGTCCTTCCAGCGTCCGCTCAGCCTCCTGGTCTCGACGTTTCTGCTGGGCGAGGAGGACCTTCGGGCGGCCTCGGCGGGCGCGGAGATCCAGGCCGACGATCTCCCCGCGCTCGAGTTCCGCGCTCCGCACAGCCATGGGCGAGGCGAGGGGCACGCGATCCTCGAGGCCCTCCTCGCGGCGAAGACCCATCCCTTGCCCCCGCTGCGGAATTTCAGCCCGGGTCCCCGGGACGCGGCGGCGATGCGCGCGCTCTCCGGCGAGCTCTTCCTCTCCAGCGGCGAGCGCGCGAAGGCTCGCGCCGCCTTCGAATCCGCGCTGGCGCTCTATCCGGCCGACGCGGTAGCCTTGGTCGGCCTGGGGCGGGTCCTGGAGGAGAGCGGCGAGCGCGGCCGGGCCGAGTCGCTCTACCGGCGCGCCCGCGCGGCCGAGCCGGGACGCCCCGACGGCCATCTGCAGCTCGGGCTGTTGCTGGTCAGGAGCGGGCGCAAGGCCGAGGGGATCGCCTGCCTGGAGCGCGGCCTCGCCTTGGGGCCGCCGGAGCCCGCGGCCTCGCTCGAGCTGGCCATGCAGTACCTCGAGGCCGGCCGCAAGGAGGACGCGCGCAAGGTGCTCGCGCGCGCGCTCGAGCGCCCGGTCGCCGACGACCTGGTCAACGAGAACCTGGGGCTCGCCCTCAAGATCGCCCGGAGCTGACTACTGTCCGCTCGGCCGGACCACGCTCGACATGGAGCGCCGCTGGGAGGAATCGCCGGCCGCCGCGGCGGAAGCCTCGGGCTGAGGCGCGGGCTGGGCGGCCTTGGCCTCGCCTTCCTTCTCCTTTTTGGCTTGCCCGCGGGCGTCCGGCGGGTAGGCGAGGAACGCGCCCGAGGACATGCTCGAGCCCTTGCCCTGCTGGAGCCAGGGCGTGGGCGCCAGGCGCGGCTCGGGCGCCGGCTTGGGCGGGACGGGCTTAGGAGCGGGCGCGGCCGGCGCGGGAGCGGGCGGCCGCTGGGGAAGGACGGCCCGCGGGGGAGGGGCGGGAGTCGGGGGGCCCTCCAGCGCCTCGGTCTCCACCCGGGGCGTGAACTCCAAAGAGGAGACGTCCTCCGGCGGGGCGTCAATGACGCGGCGGGGCGCGGCGAAGGGGACCACGGCGTTTCGCTTGAGGCCGGGCTCCGGCGGGCGCAAGGAGAACGCCCGGAGGCTCACCAGGATCAGGCCGAGGCTGAAGAGGATCACCAGGACGTTGACCAGGCTGGAGCGGTCCCAGGCGGAGCGGGTCCCGCGGGGAAGGCGCGCCAGGAAGCGGCTCGTGCTCAGGCCGGGCTCGGTCCCCATGACAGTAGTGTAGCGTCCGCCGCCGGGCCGTCAAGGGGCGGGGCGATGCTATAATCTGGCCTTCCCTCCCGTGAAAAGACTCATCGTCACCGCCGACGATTTCGGCATGGCCCCGGAGGTCAACGAGGCCGTCATCCTCGCCCACACCCGGGGCGTGCTGACCGCGGCGAGCCTCATGGTCTCGGGCGAGGCGGCCGTCCAAGCGGTCGAGCTCGCGCGCAAGCACCCCACGCTCCGCGTGGGCCTTCATCTCGTCTTGGTCCAGGGCCGTCCGGTGCTGCCGCGCGAGCGGATCCCCGGCCTGGTCGGGCGCGACGGGCGCTTCTCGGACGCGGTCGCCTGGAGCGGCGCCCGCTACTTCCTGACCCCGGGCATACGCCGCCAGCTCGAGGCCGAGTGCGCCGCCCAGCTCGAGCGCTTCCTCTCTTTCGGCCTGCCGCTCGACCACATCAACGCCCACACCCACCTCCACATCCATCCGACCATCCTGGACATCGTCATCGCGCTCGCCCGGCGCGGCGGAGCGGTGCCGGTCCGCCTTCCGCGCCAGCCGCTGCGCTCCCTGCCGTTTGGGCAGGCGGCGATGGCCGCGGTCATGGCGCCCTGGGTGGCCCTGACGCGGGCGCGCCTGCGGCGCGCGGGGCTCCGCTTCAACGACGAGACCTTCGGGCTCTTCGAGACCGGCGCCATGACCGAGGAGGCGTGGCTGCGGGCCATCCCGCGCCTGGGCGAGGGCGTGACGGAGATCTACGCGCACCCCGCGACCGCGACGCGCGGCGAGCTCGCGCGGAACATGCCGCGCTACCGCCACGCGGAGGAGCTGGCCGCGCTCCTGAGCCCGCGCGTGCGCGCCGCGCTCGACGCGGCGGGCGTGGAGCGCGTGGGCTTCTGCGACCTGTGAGCGCCCGGAAGGGGGAGCGCGCCCTCGATCCGCGCTGGGTGGGCCTGGGCTGCGCCTGCCTGATCGCCTCCTCGGTCTTGGACAACCTGCGCGGTCCGCTCCTGCCCCTCATGAGCGCGCGCTTCTCGCTCGACTACGCGCGCGCCGCGGCCTTCATGGGCGCGGGCACGGCGGGCTCCCTCGCGGTCAACGCCGCCGCGCCCCGGCTCCTCGAGCGGCGGGGGGAGAGGACCTTCCTGCTGCTGTGCGCCGGCCTGCTGCTCGCCTCATTCGTTCTCGCCGGCGCGGCGGGAGGCGTCGGACTGCTCTTGACGGCGGGCGCGCTGTGGGGCGGGGGTGTGAGCGGCCTGGGGATGGCCTCGAACCTCCTGGTGGTGCGGGGAAGCGCGGAGCGCGTGCGGGCGCGGGCGGTCAGCGCCCTCCACCTGCTCTACGGCTTCGTCTCGGTGCTGCCCGCGCTCTACCTCGCGGCGGCGCATGGCGCGGGCTGGGGCTGGGAGCGGACCTTGCTGGCGCCGGCGGGCCTGGCCGCGGCCTTGCTCGCCGCCGTCTGGCGCTGGACCCCCCGTGGATCGGCCCGGGGCGCGCCCGCGCTCGGGACCGGACCGGAGCGGCGCCGCAGCATCGTTCCCGCCGCGGGCCTGGCGCTCTACGTGGTGGGCGAAGTGCTCACCTCCATGTGGATGCCGAGCTATCTGCACTGGCGCGGCTGGAGCCTCGAGGCGGCGAGCAAGGTGCTGGGCGGCTTCTTCCTGGCGTTGGGCCTGAGCCGCCTCATCCTCGCGGCGCTGGGCGGGCGCCCGCCGGGCCGGGGCTTTCGCGCGGCCTGCCTGCTCGCCGCGATCGCCTGCCTGGCGCTGGGCATGAGCGCCGCGCCCTGGGCCTTGGCCGCGGTCGGCTTCTGCCTGGGCCCGGTGTTTCCGTCCTCCGTCGCCTCGCTCTCCCTCTCCCATCCCGAGCGCATCCAGCGCATCCTGTCGCTGGTCTACGTCCTCTTCACCTTGGGTCTGGCGCTCGGCCACCCGCTGCTCGGCCTCGCGGCCGACCATCTCTCCATGCAGGCGGCGTACGCCCTGCCGGGCGTTTTTCTCGCGGGCTCCCTGGTCCTCCTGGCTCTTCCCGAGGAGGACGCCGGCGCCCTTGAAATATCCGAGCAAGCCTGCTAATTTGGAAGCCGTGCCGGAAAAGGGCCCCAGCGTCTTGCGCGGCCGCTCCTTCCAGGGGCTTCTCTGGACCCAGGCGCTGAGCGCCTTCAACGACAACTCCTTCAAGACCTTGGTGGCGCTCCATGCCGTGGCGAGCATGGACGCGCGCTCCTCGAGCCGCCTGATCTCGCTGGCGGGAGCCCTCTTCATCCTGCCCTTCGTCCTGTTCTCGACCTACGCGGGCGACGTGTCGGACGCCTACGGCAAGAAGCGGCTCCTCGTGCTCCTCAAGTGGGCCGAGCTGGCCCTCATGCTGGGCGGCTTCGCCGCGCTCTACGCGCGGAGCCTGCCCG
>DATLOS010000149.1:0-2115 GCA_035536155.1 Elusimicrobiota bacterium | reverse complement strand
CTCCGCGCGCGGGCTCGGCGGCCCGCGCCCTTCGCCGAGCGGCCGCTCGCTGCCGGCGCGCGCGCTCGGCGGGGGCGGGCCCGGCCGCTCGCTCTTCGCGTCCGGCTGCTCGCTCTTCGCGTCCGGCCGCTCGCCCTTCGCGTCCGGCCGCCCGCTCTTCGCGTCCGGCCGCCCGCGCCCGCCCGGCGGCTCGGCGCCCGGCGCTCCCGGCGGGGCGGCCCCGTCCGCTCCGCAAGCCTCCCACATTGAGCCGTTCCCGGTTTCCAGCCGGAGCGGCTCGACGGGGCGAACCATCTGCAGGGCCCGGTGCTCGCGGAGCGCCACCGGGGCCGCGCCGAGCGGGTTCCGCCGCTCGGCAGTTGCGAGGGGGTCTAGCTCGCGGATCTTCGCGCGGAAGGCGCTCTCGTCCAGGTCGCCGCCGTACTGGCGCAGCCGGGTCCGCTCAGGCGCCGCCTGGATAGGGTGGGCCAGCGCGTGGCCGGTGAACAGAAAGAACAGGATCTGGAGGAGGTCACGCGCGCGCCACAGGCGCGCCAGGTCGCCGCGGAGGCGGGTCTCGATCCGCAGCACGGCGCACGGGAACGAGCACATAAGCCCGTCGACGCCCATCTCGATCCCGCCGCCGCCCCCCTCGCGGATGTAGGTCGGCGCGAAGATCGGCCGCCCCTCGATCCCGAAGCCGCACTCCCAGCAGAGGAGGCCAGTGGCCGACGGCCACGTGTCAAGCCCGGTGAACACCGCCGGGACTTTTTCAGTCACCAGCGCCGGCTCCCGCCGGCGCGGGAGGTCGCGGGCCCTGGCGCGCAGCCGGCGATCGCTCAGCGCCTCGGGGGGCGTGTACGCCGACAGGCTCAGGCCCTGCAGGCGGAGAATGTTGGGCGCCTCGTACGGCGCCTCCATCGCGGGCGCCGGGCGCCGCGCCGGGCCCGCGGGGCGCGCGGGCGCCCCCTGCGCCGCAGGGCTCGCGGAAAGCGGAACCGACTCTCTGAGGGCCGCCATTGCAGGTCTGGCTGCGCGCTTCAATTCCGCTGCCCGAACTGAAGCCGCGGCGGGGCTGATAGGCTTAGAGCCCGCCCCGCCCCCCCGATGGACGAACCCTTCGACCCCGACCACGCCACCGCGCCCGACAGCGTCCTCGCCGCGCCGCCGGCCGCCGGCCCGGTGACCCCCCTGGCCCTCTTCGTCTGCACCTACGTCGCCCGCCTGGGCAACCTCCACGCGGGCGTCCCCGAGATGACCGAGCGCCTGGGGCTCGAGCTCAAGGGCGCTGTGCTGGCGGTGAACAGCAACTTCGGCCACTTCACCCAGCTCGGCTGGGCGGGCCTGCTCAAGCGCCCCCCGCCCTCGGCCCGCCGCGGCCCCCAGCGCAGCCGCCAGCGCCGAGTGCAGGGCGACGGCTCGTGCTTCAACTCCGCGGTCGAGCTCACTCTGCGGGTCCCGGCGCCGGGAGTCCGCGCCGACAAGGTCTACCGCGTCAAGTGCTTCCCCTCGACGGGCGAGACCCAGATCCCCGGCGTCGTCCGGCCAGACCTCGCCGACGGCCGCCTCGTGCTGCAGGCCCTCGTCGACCACCTCAACGCGCTGGGCGCCGGCGACCGCGGGCCCGACGGGCCGCGGCCCGTCGTCGTCCTCCACGAGGAGCCGAAAATGCTGAACTACAAGTTCCGGCTTGTGCGTCGCAGCCCCCGGGTGCTGGTCAACCTGCGGGCGCTCGCCGCCCTCCTCGCCGCGCTCGAGAGGGGGCGCGCGCGCGCGGGCGCGGAGCTGGCGCCCGCCCTGCGCGCGGCCTGGCCCGCGGCGGTCCCCCCGCCTTTCCCCATCCGCGAGACCAAGCCGCCGACCGACGACGTCAAGGTGTCCTTCCGGTTCAGCACGCCCAGCGGGCGGGCGCCGAGGGCGAACGTCTTCCAGACCGGAAAAATCAACATCCTCGGCGCCGACTCCGAGGACTCGGCGCGCGCGATCCACACTTTCTTCTCCCAGATGCTCGCCGCGAACTGGGCGCGCCTCGTCGGGCTCCGCCCGAGACGCGACGCGGACCGGCCGCCCGCTCGCGGGCCCAGCGAGAGCAAGACCGGCGGGACGGGCCAAGGCGGGGCTGCCGAGGGCTCCACC
>DATLOS010000148.1:0-3084 GCA_035536155.1 Elusimicrobiota bacterium | reverse complement strand
CGGGCCGCGCTCGTGCGCGCTCCTGGCCGCGGCGAGCAGCCCTTCCGCGCTCGGGAACTGGCCCAGGACCCCGCTCACGGTCCCCCTCCCTCGGCGGCCAGCTCGCGCATCTCGGCCATGGAGATCATGGGAAGAAAGCGGATGAAGAGAAGCAGCGAGGTCGCGAACAGGCCCAGGCTTCCGGCGAAGACCGCCCAGTCCCAGCGCGTCGGCGCGTAGAGGCCCCAGGAGGAAGGCAGGAAATCGCGGTGCGTCGCCGTCACCACGATCACGAAGCGCTCGAGCCACATGCCGACGAGGATGAGAATGGAGAGGCCGAAGAGGATCGGGGCGCTGCGGCGCGCGGACGGCAGCCAGAGCGCCTGCGGCGCCAGCACGTTGAGGACGATCATCGCCCAGGACGCGGGCGCGTAAGGCCCGTGGAAGCGCTGGTGGAGGGCCGCTTTCTCGAAGATCGTCCCGCCGTAGGCGGTCATGAGCCACTCCATGGCGTACCCGTAGGCCACGAGGAGCCCCGTGGCGAGCATGACCTTCGCCATGTTGTCGAGGTGCTCGTCCGTGACCAGGTCCGGGAAGCCGTAGGCCGCGCGCAGCGGGATCGCGATCACCAGCACCATCGCGAAGCCGGAGAAGATGGCGCCGGCGACGAAGTAGGGCGGAAAAATCGTGCTGTGCCAGCCGGGAAGGAGCGCCACGGCGAAGTCGAGGCTCACCACGCTGTGCACCGAGACGACGAGCGGCGTGGCCAGCCCCGCCAGCAGCAGATAGGCGGTCTGGTGGCGGCGCCAATGCTCCGCGGAGCCGCGCCAGCCCATCGCGAGGACGCCGTAGACGCGCCGCACGAGCGGCCGGCGCGCCCGGTCCCGGAGGCTGGCCAAGTCGGGGATGAGGCCCACGTACCAGAACAGGAGCGAGACCGTGAAGTAGGTCGATACCGCGAACACGTCCCACACCAGCGGGCTGCGAAACTGGGGCCAGAGGCCCATCGTGTCGGGGTAGGGCAGCAGCCAATAGAACAGGCTGGGCCGCCCCAGGTGCAGGAGCGGGAACAAGCCGGCGCAGGCCACGGCGAACAGCGTCATGGCCTCGGCGAAGCGGTTGATCGACGTGCGCCATTGCTGGCGAAGCAGCAGAAGGATCGCGGAGATCAAGGTGCCCGCGTGGCCGATGCCGATCCACCAGACGAAGTTGGTGATGGCCAAGCCCCACGCGACCGGCACGTTGACTCCCCAGACGCCGACGCCCCGCGCGAGGAGGACCGCGATCCCCAGCGGGAGGAGCGCCAGCAGCAGGCCGGAGGCCGCGAGCGCGGCGAGCCAGCCGCGGCCGGCGCCGCGGCGCAGGACGATGCCGCTGATCCGGTCGCCGACCGCGTCGATCACGCCGGCCCCCGGGCGAGATAGGTCGTGCGGGGGCGCGTGCCCAACTCGCTCAAGAGCCCATAGCTGCGCGGGCTCTTGCGAAGCGCTAAGACGGCGCTTTTCGGGTCGCGCAGGTCCCCGAAGACGATGGCGCGGCTGGGGCACGCGGCTTGGCAGGCGGTGATCACCTCGCCGTCGGCGATGGGGCGGCCCTCTTTTTCGGCGGCGACGCGGACGCCCTGGATGCGCTGCACGCAGTAGGTGCACTTCTCCATGACCCCGCGCTCGCGCACGCTCACGTCCGGGTTCGCCGCGAGCTGGGCGACGGCGTCGTCCGTGGAGAAGCGGAAGAAGTTGAAGCGGCGGACCTTGTAGGGGCAGTTGTTGGAGCAGTAGCGGGTCCCCACGCAGCGGTTGTAGACCATCTCGTTGAGGCCCTCCGGGCTGTGCACCGTGGCGCCCACGGGGCACACCTCCTCGCAGGGGGCGTGCTCGCAGTGCATGCACGGCACCGGCTGGAAGGCCATGCCCGCGGGCTCCGCGGGGTCGCCCTTGTAGTAGCGGTCGACCCGGAGCCAGTGCATGTGCCGGCCTCGCCGGACCTCCTCCGGCCCCACCCAGGGCACGTTGTTCTCGGCCTGGCAGGCGACGACGCAGGCGTTGCAGCCGATGCAGCGCGCGAGGTCGATGGACATGCCCCAGGCGTGCTCCCCTCCCGGCATCGGCGGATAGAGGCTGGGCGGCGGGTTTTCTTCGTCTCCGCGCGCGAGGGCGCCCTCCCGGATGAGGTCCCGGCCCTCCATCTCCTGGCTTCCCTGCGTGCAGGGAAGCTCGCGGCGCCCGCCGGTAGGCCGGGCGGCGAGGCCGGACCTGCGCCACTCGCCGTCGCGCGAGCGAAGGACATAGGCGCTCGCTCCCGTCCCCTCGGCCCAGCGCCCCCCCCGCCGCCGCCCGTAGCCCAGCGAGAGGGTGACGGTCTCGTCGGCCTGCCCCGCGACGACCCACGCCGGGGCCTCCAGAGAGCGCTCCTCGACGGAGAGCGCCAGGACGTCGCCGTTCGCGACGCCGAGCCGGGCCGCGAGGCGGGGCGATAGCAACGCGGCGTCGCCCCAGGTCAGCTTGGTCACGGGATCGGGGAGCTCCTGAAGCCAGGGGTTGTTGGCGGCGCCGCCGTCGCGCACCGCGGGCGAGGGGCGCAGGCAGAGCTCGAGCGAGGGGCGCTCCGCGGCGAGGCGCGGCGGACGCCAGGCGGCGGCGATCGGCGTCGGCCGCGCCGGATAGCGCGTTCCCGGGATGACGCCCTCGCGCACCGCGGAGTCCCACGCGGACCCGGCGACGCCGCGCGCGGCCCAGAAGCCGCGCACCGCCTCGTGGCCGGAGGCCGACGAGAGGAGCTCGTGGGCCGACGCGCCGCCGTAGAGCGGCGCTATCAGCGGCTGCTGGATCGACGCGGTGCCGTCGAAGGCCCGCGCGTCGCCCCAGGCCTCGAAGGGATGGGCCATGGGGGCGTGCCAGGCGCAGAGCTCGGCGGTCTCGTCCGCGTGGAGCCCGAGATGCAGGGAGAAGGGCACCCGAGCCAGGGCCTCGGCGAAGCCGGCGCCCGGGGGCGCGGAGTAGGCCGGGTTGACGCCGAGCATCAGAAGCAGCGAGACCTCGCCCGCGGCCATGTCGCGGCAGAGCTCGCCCAGCGAGGAGTCGCCGGCCGAGAGGATCGGGTCTGCGC
>DATLOS010000147.1:0-3252 GCA_035536155.1 Elusimicrobiota bacterium | reverse complement strand
CGGCTGCGCTCTTTGGGGATCACTTACGTCCTCATCAACCGCGCCGGGCTCTACGGCCCCGATCCGGACTACTATTCGCCGCGGATCCTGGCGCTCATGGACGGCGCCCTGGCCGGCGCGCGGCCGCTGGCGGAGTCCGGGGGCGTCGCGGTCTATCCGCTCAGGTAGTCCGCGCCACGACGACCAGGCTCTGCCCCGGCCAGGGGAGCGCCCGGTCCAGCCGGCGCCAGAGCCAGACCATGGAGTCGAAGAGCTTGAGCTGGACGCGGCCGAAGCGGCGGCGGCGCAGGAGCTTGCCGTTGAGGAGCCAGCCGGGCAGGCTGGCGCGGTTGAACTCGAAGTCCTCCAGGGGCTCGAAGCCCGCGGCGCGGACCTTGGCGAGGAGCTCCGCGCGCGCGTAGCGCCGGACGTGACCCAGCGCCTCGTCCAAGGTGCCGTAGGCCCAGGCGCCCTGGGGCACGAGCAGGACCAGACGCCCTCGCGGCGCCAGCGCGGCGCGCAGCGCGCGCAGGACGGCCTCGTCCTCGGCCAGGTGCTCGAGCACGTTGAGGCAGACTATGGTGTCTGGCCGCTCGTCCAGCGCCGCGAAGTCCTCGGCGCGGGCGAGGTCGAGGCGGGCGACGCGCACGTTGGGCCGGCGCAGGAAGCGCAGGCGCATGTAGCGCAGGCTCTCCTCGTCGACGTCGGTCGCCGTGTACGGCCCGGCGCCGCAGAGCTCGGCGCAGATGTTGCCGATCCCCGCGCCCGTCTCGAGGACGCGGCCGCGCAGGTGCGGGCGGACCGCGTCCGCCAGCCAGGCGTTGAAGCGCGTGGTCTTCTCCAGCTGCCCCAGGATGTCGCGGCCGATGCGGTCCTCGCCGTAGAGATCGTCGACCAGCCCGAAGGCGCAGGCCGCGGCCAAGGCGGGAAGAAGCGGCGCCGCCTCGGGGGCCCGGACGCCCGGGCCGGCGGCGGGCGCCTGCGCCGAGCGGCAGCCCCGCCGGGCCAGCTTCATGGCCAGCTCCGCGTCGACGCCGGTCCCGGAGCAGCGCAGGGGCAGGGACTTCACGAACGAGGCCAGCGCCGCGCGGCAGCCGCCGGCCGGGTCGGAGCCGGGGACTCCCGAGAGGAGCCGCAGCCCCGCGGCGACGAGGCGGTCGGCCGCCGGCAGGCGCGCGCGCGGCGCGCAGGACGCGTCCGCCTGGCCGGCGAGGATGGGCGCGAGGAGGGGCTCCAAGTCCGCGGGCAGGCAGGAGGGGTCGGGCCCGGGGATGATCAGCAGCTCGCCGGAGGCCTCCGCGATCGCGGCGCGCAGGGCGTCGCCGCGCCCGCCGCGGCGCTCGAGGAGGCGGCCGCCCCGGTCGGCGAGAAGGGCGCGCGCGGCGCTCCCTACCCGCTCGCCCACGGCGAGCACCTCGCGCTCCAGCGGCGCCGGCAGGCGCGCGTCCAGGGCTCGCCGCAGCAGCTCCATATCGCGCTCGCCCCGCAGATGGAGCAGCAGGCTGACCTTCGTGTTCCGGTCCACCGGGCCAGCATTCTACATGTTGGTCAGTCCAGCGCGTAGTAGAGGCTGAGCGCCACATAGGCGCGGTCGTCGTCGGTGGCCTGCTCCAAGGTGAAGGAGGGCGTCAGCCAAAGCCTCTCGTTCAAGGGGATCTTGAGGCTCGCCGTCTCGCTGAAGACCCGCCCGTCGTACGAGGGGAAATATACGCCGCCGCGCAGGCCCAAAGTGGGTCCGCCGAGCGGCAGGCGGATGTAGCCGGCCAGCTCGTGCAAGGTGAAGGACTGGGTCTCGGTCGTGGTCGACGTCCGGCGTCCGCGGGCGCGGCCGGAGACGGTATTCTCGACCACGCGGGGCGCCTCGGGGCCGCCGATGTCGCCGGCGGTGAGGTGGTAGTCGGCTCCCAGCGTCGGGCCGCTTTGGAGGCGGCGCTCGAGCGCCGCCTCGGCCAGGAACGACGCGGCGTTGGCCTCGCTGTCGTCGACGCGGCCGACGGCCGCGCCCAGCCCGCCCTTGGCGCGCACGCCGCCGCCCAGGTCCTTCCAGGCGCCCCCGCCGAAGGCCAGCTCGCGCTCATAGCTGTCGCGCGAGAGCTCCGCCCAGGCGTAGGGCTCGAAGTCCGAGAGGCGCCACTGCGCGTCGCCGAAGAGCGCCACGCGGGAGTAGCGGTGCGACCCCAGGGACACGGAGCCCCCGACCCCGGCCTCCGGGGCCTCCGCGGAAGAGGCGGGCGCGCTCAGGAGGGCGGCCAGGGCCCCTCCCGCGAGCAGCGCTTCGACGTCCCTGCGCGTCCAAGCCACGCGACGCTACCTCCGCGGCCGAGCGGGCTCTTAGCCTTTGCTCGGGCCGAAGTAGAAACGCACGCCCAGGCCGATGTCGGCGTTCACCGTCCAGTCGGGCGTGAGCACGAAGACGGGGCCTCCGTCCAGGAACAGCTCGATGGGATGGCGGGGGAGCCAGTAGGACAGCCCGGCGATGGTGCGCACGCCGAACTGCGCCTGCGACTTCGCCTCGATCCGGGGTCCCAGCCCGGCGTAGACGCCCAGGTGCCCCTGCTTAGGCTGGGCAATCATGTCCCAGGCGTGCCAGAGGAAATCGGCGTAGAACGCCGGGTCCCCGCTGAAGCCCACGCCCAGGTCGATGGCCTGCAGGCCGTTGAGCCAGTATTTCGCGGTCACGCCGGTCGGGTTCCCCGCGACCACTCCGGCCCCGAGGCTTCCTTCCTCCTGCGCCCGCGCCGACGACGCGGCCGCGGCCAGCAGGAACGTCAGCGCAAGCATCCGCCTCATCGTCACCCCCCGCGCGTCAGGCCGCGCGCAGCCTCGGCGTCCTGTGCTCCAAGAGGTCGTTGATCCGCGCGCGCAGCTCGGCGCGCTCCACGGGCTTGGCCAGCATGCCCGACGCGCCCGCCTCCCGTGCGCGGGAAAGGGTCTCCTCGTCGGTCATGCCGCTGAGCATGAGGACCGGCGTGGCGGCGGTCTGGGGGTTCTCGCGCAGACGGCGGCAGAGGGTCACGCCGTCCAGCCCGGGCAGCCCGATGTCGAGCAGGACCGCGTCCGGCTGCAGTTGGCCGATCTCCTCGAGCAGTCCTTGGCCCTGGGAGAGCAGGATCAGCTCGTAGCCGGCGGACAGCCACTGCTCCAGGACGGTCCGGAAATCCGGCTCGTCCTCGACCGCCACGATTCGCGGACCGATGCGCGTCGGCTCTGGTTCCATTCTTCGTCCCCTTGCGGCGGCTCGGAATGAGTATGCGCCGCGGCGCTCTGGCCCCG
>DATLOS010000146.1:0-6194 GCA_035536155.1 Elusimicrobiota bacterium | reverse complement strand
CAAGAAAAACGAGAAGGGGACTATGGCGATCCTATCCCCGGTCTTGAGTGCCGTGTGGCGGGATGCACTGAGCCGATCCGGCAAGGGATGTGCACCTTCGGCTCCGAGGACCCGCCCCTCTGGACATGCTACAGGCATATGCGCTGAGCCGGCCCAGAGACCGGTCGCAGGTGAGGTCAAAGATCCGCAAGCCGCCGCAGGAGCGCGATCTCGCGCTCCTCTTCCGAGTCGTAGCCTTCAGTTTGCTCGGGCGGATCGCCTGCCCGAACGTTGTTCGCGGATCCTGCAGCGATCCCGGGGCCGGCCGGCTCGCCGCTTGGCGCGCCGAGCGGATCGTCCGCATAGATGACGCTCGCGGATCCAGCAATCCCGAGGCCAGGCGGCCCACCAGGCGCCACTGGCGGGTGCCCCGCTTGATGGCCTTCTTTTTCGTCGGGAAGCGAACCGGATCGCGATCTGGATCGCGATCCGGTTCGCGGTCGGTCATACCCGATGGGCTCCGCGAGGAATGTCAGCTCCTCTCCGAGCACAGGGTCCCGGCAAGGGAATAGCCCCGTGGCGCAGTGCCCGCACCAGTATTCGGGAACATCCGGCGCGCGAGGCGCTTCCGGGCGCGCAATACGGCTGGAAACAATAACAAGCTGGGGAATCCCCGCACCGTAGAGGGTGAGGTCAAAGACCCCCAAGCCGCCGCAGGAGCCGCACATCGCGTCGAGGGCCGGCCCTAAGTAAGGGACTATCACGTGCGCGACCACGTCGGTCGAGAACAACAGAGCGAGGATCGACCGGATGCGATCCTGGGCGGTTTCCGCTCGGACCGCCGGTGGGCGGGCCGGGCGGAAGTGCGAGCCGTACCATTCTTGGGGGCTGATGCGCGCGTCGAGCGTGCTCAGCGCGATCGATTCGTCGCTGGCGGTCTCGCAGCCGGAAGGGAGCGCGAGCTCGGGCGCGCGTTTCGCCACCAGGGCTTTGATGACGCACACGGATTGCTTCCAGTCGAGCTCGGCCATCGCCTGCGGGACCAGCCCCGACCCGTCGGACCAGAGCAACTGCGCGAGAGTCTCGATCAGCCCCTGTCGAGCGTCCGTCGGAGCGGATTCGAGATCGCTGAGAACCCTGTCCAAGGGGCAGGGTTGGAGACTGAACGCGTCCATCCCCGGGGCGTATAGCGCGTGGGCGCGGACGCCGCCCTTTCGCCCCGTGCGGACCATGCGCAGGTTGTGGAGCAGATCGGGGATGCCGGGCGGGGCGCCGTCGTACCGTATCAGCTCGTACGACGTCAACTGCAGGGCCTGCGCGTCCGGCGCCGGCCATGAGCGGCGCTGGAGGTCGTCCATCCCCACCCCCCAGCCGCCCTTTTCTCGGAGCTCGAAGCCCCACATACGAACGCGAGGCCCTTTCGCGGAGACCTTACGCGAGAGCACGCGCGCCGTTTTTGCGTCGTAGTCGGGAAACTCAAGGCGCAGGAAGGGCAAGGAGTACGGCGCGCTGGGGGCGAGGTCAGGCAGCGCCAGAGCGAAGCCCCGGCACAGGTACTTCGCGGCCCGGACCTCGTAGCTGGCGCGCCGGCGCGAGAGGTCGAGGACATTAAGGCCGCGCTCGAAGGCGAGGCGAGAGGCCGAGGTGAAGTAGAGCCGCTTGCCGTCGTCGGCGACGGCGCACGAGCCCAGGTCGAAGCCGTGGAGGACCTCGCTGACGGTCGAGTAGAGCCGGAGGATGACCTGGATCACGACGCGCACGCTGGATTCCCTCCGGCCCGGGTCCGGGCCTCTGGTCGTGATACGCGCGCGCCGCTCGCCATCCTCACCGGGGCCTGTCCGGCCGGCCGCGGCGACCACGAAGCTCACACAATGCCGCGTGCGATAGGCATGCAGGGTCTCGCCGGCTCCGCAGCGGGCGAAGAGGAAGTCGCCCAGAGCGCGCACCGTCTCGCGCACCCCGCTCTCGTCGAGCCCCACCGGGAAGAGATCGATGTCGCTCGCGCCGAGCGCCTGGCCGCCGACCAGCCTCGCGACGCACCCCCCTGCGACGACCATCCGCCCCGAGAGGTGCTCCGGCAGCCAGGCCCAGACCGCGGCCGCCGCGCGACGGTACTCGTCGAGGGACGCGACGCGCACCAGCGGTTTCGCGCCATTGATCTCGAGGAAGGGCAGGCTCCCGTCGGCGTTCGCGGACACGGGCGCCCAGGCGCGCAGGTCCGAAAACGCGAACAGGTCGCCCGTCACCCCGACGTAGCGGGCGCCGTTGTCGGCCGCCATCGCGGCCAGGGCTTCTTCGCGCAGGGTTGGGATCATTGGGGCGAGCGGTCAGGGTTCAAAAACGGCCACCCAGCGGGTGCCAGCCAAGGTCGGCCCGCGAGCGGTCGGGGAATCCTCTGGCTGCCCGATTGCCGAAGGCAGAGCGCGGCTGAGTGCCCTGCGCTGCTCTACCGGGCCGGCCCTCAGCGCCCGAATGGTTTCCCATGCTTGCCTTCGCCGCAAAATGAGGATCAAAGCAGCCGCCATACTGCCCGAAATTCAGGGGTCGCCTTATAAGCCTCACTGCATCCGCATTTTGCGCGCAAAATGTGGAACCCTGGCCGAGCCCGACCGCGCCGACCCGCCAGCCGCGCGGACCCTCGCCCGCCGAGGAGACCCCATCGCTCCGCGGCGCGACGCAAAATCCCTCCGCAAAATGAGGGACCCCCCCCCCCTCCGCCGTAGCAAAATGCGGTGGTGATAATTGCTACAACGCTTGTTCAGAGAAGAGTGGTGGCCGGCCGGGCCTTATAACCCTCATTTTTTCCCACTTTTGCTCCACCCTTGCTCCACTCTTGCTCACATATCGAAGCCGCAGTTGGATACGCGAGCGAACCCGTATAACCTCATATGTCTTTCGTATGCCCTAAATGCGCCAAAGGGTTCGAGAGGTTGCAGGGGCTCCAGAGGCATCTCGATCGCAAGACGCCGTGCGAGCGGAAGAAGGCCGCAGTATGGAGATGCGGTTGCCGGGAGACGTTCGGTCGGCAAGACTCGCTCGAACGGCACCGCAAAAGGGCGTGCCCGCTCGCCGCCAAACAGAGAGACGACGAAAAACGTCTCCACGATCTGACCCGGAAGGTGCAAAGCCTCGAGGAGCAGCTGAAGGCCGCGCGCACGACGCCCGTGATCCAGACCTTCTCGGCGCACAACCTATCGCAGACGACGATCCAGACCTCGATAACCAACCACATCCACGTAAACGCATGGGATGGGCAGGATCGGCTCGTCGTCAGCCTCGACCTGCTGAAGGAGGTCCTCCGCGAGAACTCGATGTTGCGGGAGTACCGCGAGTTGCCGGAGGTGAACCGCTATGACCCCGAGTTCGTCAGCCCGTACGTCCTCGAGGCGCTGATGGCCGTCATCCGCCGAGCGCACCGCCTGCCAGACGGCCGGAACATCCGCCAGAACCCGAGCCGGGCCGACCAGGTGCAGGTGCTGGTGCGGGAGGGCGGCGAGCGCTGGGAGATCCTGACACTGGTCGACGCAGTGCGCTTACTGTTCCGCGACGCGGCGCGCCAGATGCTGCACCTGGCCAACACGAGCGCCGCCCTCCGCGAGCTGACCCCGGAAGAGCGGTCGGCGACGTCCCTGTTGCCGGCGGAGTACCGTCGCCGCCCCGAGAAGTACGAGCGCGAAGGGAAGAGCCGCATGGCGGCGCATCTCGCGGATCTGGGGGCCGGCTCCGCAGCGGCCCCGGGAAGGCGAGACCCGGAGGTCGCCGATCGCGGGGGCGCGCCGGATCGGACGGAGGAGGCCGACCGCGAGGCCCGGGCGGCCGGCCCCAGTCGCTCTGCCCCCGAGCTGCCCGCCTAGATCGCGGCGAAGGGAGCCCTGTCACCCGCGCCGACCGCCGGCCTCCGGCGAGTGCAAGGCTCCAACGGAGGCCCGCGCGCAGCCCGGGCCGGCCTGCCGCGCCCCGGCCGGCACGAGCGCGGGGCCAGCGGTCCCTCGCCGCGCTGGGTCGCCTCCGCGGATCAGGCGGCCGCCCCCATTCTCGCCGGCCGCAGCCGCAGCCCTGCTGCGCAGGCACCCGCCCCAGCTCGACGCGGAAAACAAGGCCTCGCCGGCCGCGCTTCGCGGGCCTGAAGAGGCTTCGGGCCAGGAAGCCAACCGGATCGTGAACCACCTGTGGGACGCGAAGGAGGAGAGCCTCCTGTCGCCGACGGAGCAAGTCTGGACAGCCGCGCTGACGCGGCTGTGCGACGGGACCGACTGACCGTTCGGCCCTTCTTGGGTGCGAGCGAAACCGCCGGGCCGCCACGCGGCGCAAGAGACCGCCGCGGCCCCCGGAATTGAACCCCGCAGAGGGGCGATACGACCCATGATCTGGTGCCCCAAGTGCGCCAAACAGTTCACGAAGGCGCAAGGCTTTCGGCGCCATCTCGACCGCAAGATACCCTGCACCCCGGAGGGTACGGCCGCGCATGCGCTGGTGTCCGGTGCCCTCGATCCGCACGCCCGGCGCCGCAGAGAGGCGCGTGAGTCCACCCTCCGGAGGGCGGGCGGCCCGCGAGTCCGGGATCGGAGGGCGGACCTCGAAAGGAAAGCGAGCGCGGCGACCGTCACCCGAATCCTCACGGCGCGCGAGCTGTCGCGGATAGCCGCCTTAAGCACCCCGCCAGCCAGCAGCCGCGAGCGCATCCGCGGCCTGAATTTGCCGGCAAATTCTCGCCCCGGCGCGGGCGATCGGCCTCCCCGCGCGGGGAGCGGCAAAAGAAGCCCGATCATGGGCCCGCCGTCCCCCACGTTCGACAAACCATTCCGATGTTTCGGACCTTCGACAGGAGCCAGGATGGCTCGGCGTTCTGAAACTGCCAGCAAATTCTCGTTGGCCGAGGCGGGTCCGGAGCCCGCAATCGGCCGGCCAGATCGGCCAGAATGCGCCGAGCCCGCAGGGCGCAAACGGAGACGGGAGTTCGACGGCCCTCACCAGCCGATCGTGGCCCAGACAGGATCGTCATCCGCAACCGCAACCACCGGCTCAGGCCCGGCGCGGCCCTCGGCGATGACCGCGCCCGGCTCGGTGGAAAGGATCGGCGAGCCGCTCGAGGACGGGCGGAGGCCGCGCAGCTCGTCGGGGGAGAGGAGGCGCGCGAGCGCCTCGATCGTCAGGTTCGCGGCGCCGCCGATGTCGTGACGCTCGGCCAGGAGCTGGACCAGCGAGCCGCGGACAGCGACGCGCCGGCTCACGACACTTTTTGCGGTCTGGCCGAGCCGGCGGAGGCGCCCCAACATCTGCGCCCGCTCGGCCGCGTTCGAGGGGTAGGGGCCCGAGACCAGCGCGCCCAGGCGGACGAGGTGGTTGAAGCCGTGGCACTGGTGCTTCACCGCGAGGACCAGCCGCGCGCGGCCGTCGTCCGCCTCGACCAGGCAAGACTTCGCACCCAGGCCGTCGGTGAGGGCCCGGAGGCGCCGCCGGTGGGCCTCGTCGCGGGCGACGAGGAGGGCGCCGCGCTCGCCGGCGAGCCGGACGGCTTCCCGCGCGAGGGCCGGGTCGGCCGCGTCCCAGGCGGCGGCGGCGGCCGCGCCCCACTTCTGGTCGGCGAGCGCGGCGAGGTAGGCGGCCGGCGGGCCGGCGGGCCAGTCGACCCAGAGGTCCTCGCGGCGGACCTCGATCCCGAGCTCCAGGTGGTGGGCGATCATCTCGGCCGCGGCGACGAGCCAGTTGCGGGCGGAGACCTCGTAGTCGGCGCAGAGGGCGAGCCAGCGGGCCAGCTTCTCCATCCGCGCGTCGATCGCGGGCGTGCCGGTCATCGCGACGACCCGCGCGGCCTCCGCGGCGACCTCGAGGGCGACCGAGGTCCGCAGGGTGGGGTTGTAGGCCCGGTGGACCTCGTCGACGACGAACAGGGTCGCCGGCGCGGCGCGCAGCAGCGCCTCCCGCGTGCCCGGGCGCCGGAGCCCGTGCAGGAGCTCGACGAGGAGGACCACGCCCGGCCGCACGGCCCCCTCGAAGAGGGCGACCGGGGCGAACCGCCCGATCTCGGTGGCCAGGCTCTGGAGGGTCTCGCGCGGCGCGGCCCAGACGCAGCAGGGCGGCGCCGCGCCCCGGTCGCGGAGCCGGGCGAGGAACAGCAGGAGGGTGAAGGTCTTGCCGCACCCGATGTCCTGGAAGACGAAGTGGCCGCGCAGCCCGCGGTCCGCGGCGGCGGCCAGCGCGTCGCAGGCCTCGAG
>DATLOS010000145.1:0-3725 GCA_035536155.1 Elusimicrobiota bacterium | reverse complement strand
TCGGGCGAAATGAGCATCCGCTCCGGTCTGCTGCTGGCCTTGGGCTTGGTGGCCGTCGCCTTCACCGGATACTGGGGCGCCGCTCTGCTGAAAGAAAGGCGCTCGGGCGCGGAGCCCGCGGACCCCGTGCGCTGGCCGACGCCTCTCGAGCTCCTCATCGGCTTCGTCATCGACTTCTTCGACACCTTGGGCATCGGCTCCTTCGCGCCGACCACCTCCGCCTTCAAGCTCTTCCGGCTCTGCCCCGACGAGAAGATCCCGGGCTCGCTCAACGTCGGCCACGCCATCCCCACCTTCGCCGAGGCCCTGATCTTCATCGCCATCGTGAAGATCGAGGGGGCGACGCTGGCGTCGATGATCGCGGCCGCGGTGGCGGGGGCTTGGCTCGGGGCGGGGGTCGTCACGCGCTGGCCCAGGCGCTGGATCCAGCTGGGCATGGGCGTCGCCTTGGTCCTGGCCGCGGCGCTCTTCGCGATGAAGAACCTCCAGCTGTTCCCGGCGGGGAGCGACTCCTTGGGCTTGTCCGGCCTCAAGCTCGCCCTGGGACTGGCGGGCAACTTCGTGCTCGGGGCCCTGATGACCTTGGGCATCGGCGCCTACGCCCCGACCATGATCCTCACCAGCCTCCTCGGCATGAACCCGACCACCGCCTTCCCGATCATGATGGGCTCCTGCGCCTTCTTGATGCCGGCGGCCGACGTGCGCTTCATCCGGAGCGGCCGCTACGCGCGGGGACCGTCCCTGGGCTTGACCTTGGGCGGCACCCCGGCGGTGTTCATCGCCGCCTATCTCGTGACGTCGCTGCCGCTGACGGCCCTGCGCTGGGGCGTGATCTGCGTGGTGCTCTACACCGCGGTCATGATGCTGCGCGCGGCGGCTTGCGCGGAGTAGGCGGGCTACTTCGGCCATTGGAGCAGCGCCTTCGCCAGCGCTTCCTTTAAAGCGCTGATCGTGAAGGGCTTGGCCAGGAACCCGACGACGCTGCCGCCGATCGTCTCCGCGGCTTGGCGCAGCTGGGGCTTGCCCGACATCAGCAGGACCGGGATGCGCTTCGTGTCGGGGTCGGCCCGGAGCATGGCGCAGAGGTGCTCCCCGTCCAGGTTCGGCATCATCACGTCGCTCAAGATGAGGTCCGGCAGCCGGCGGTCGGGCTTCTGCAGGTAGTCGTGCGCCTTCTGCCCGTCGTCGAAAGCCATGGTCTCGTGGCCGGCGAAGCCGACCATGTCGGTCGCCAGGGTGCGCATCGCCGCGTCGTCGTCTATGACCAGGATGAGGGCCATGCCCAGAGAATAGTAATTAATCGGCAAATCAGCCAGACGGGCGCTGGCGCGGGGCGCCTTCGGGGGCTAAACTACGGTCGGCGTGAAGGGGAACGCGATGGAGCGGATGGGCAAGGATCCCGCGCTGCTCGGCGGGGTCGCCGCCTGCGTGGCCCTCGCTTTCGGCGCCCAATTCATCAGCCGCGGCTCCGAGGAGCGCGGCGGGCGCTCCGCCGAGGTGAAGTGGGACTCGGTCATGCCCACGCCTCAGAAGCCCATGCCGCTGGCGCCCATGGACTCGCCGCTGCCGCCCGCGGAGCACGCGCCCATCCTGGACACGCCCCCCGACGCCTCCCTCGACGCCCCGCAGAAGCCGGCCCAGACGGCCTCGGCGCAGGCTCCCGCCGGCGACGAGGGCGCCCCGCACGGCGCCGGCCTCGAGGACCTGGCCAAGAAGCTCAGCTCGGCGGTCGGCGCTCCGCCGTCGTCGCGCTCCGGCGGCAACTCCTTCACGAACGGCGCGCAGCTCGCCCGCCCGGCGGCGGCGCCGGCCCTGACCCCCGCCGAGGCAGGAAAAGGGGGGGCGGTTTCTCTTAACGGCAACGGCCTCTCCGTCGCGGCGGCGCCGCGCGCGGGCGCCGGGCATGGCGCCGCCCCGGCGCTGGCGGCGCCGGCCGGGGTGCGCGGCGGCCCGGCTTCGGGCGGGGCCGCGGGCGTCGAGGGGGCCGCGGCGTCGTTGGCCAGCGCGGGCGTGCCCGGCTTCTCGGCCCAGGCGGCGAGGACGGCGGGCATCGGCGAGACCTTGGGAGCGACGGCCGCGGCGAAGACGGCGGGGGGGGCCGGAGGCATGGGCGCGGGCGGCGGAGGAGGAGGCGGCGGCTCCGGCGGAGGAGCGTCGCCGATGTCCGCCCGGGAGCTCAACGCGCGGGCCCAGGGCCAGCTCGCGGCGGCGAGGGCCTACAGGAGCGCGGTCGTGACGCCCGCCCTGGCGGCCCAGCACGACGAGCTCGCCGGCTTGACCACCGCCCTCGCCCAGTCGAAGGCGGCGCTCACGCAGGCCCACCAGGACATCGTCGCGCGCCAGAGCAGCTGCCGGCGGGCGCCGCAGGCGACCCGGACCGCCTTGGCGGCGGTCGCCTCCGAGCTCGACCAGCCGGCCGTCCGCTCGGCCACCCCGGGTCTGCGCGTGGAGGTGAACGCGCTGGCGGCGAACTATCCCTCCGTCCTCGCGGCGGCGAGCCGGAGCCTCACCTGCGCCCAGGCCGCGGCGGCCTACGGCGGGGCCGACACGCTCGGCGCGGAGCTCGGCGCCATCTCGGGCGTGCGCCAGCGGGCCCTGGTCTACACCACCCCGGCCGGCGGCTCGGCCTCGCTTCTCGACCAGAAATTCTCGGACGCCGCCGGCGGGCTGGGCTCGGCCAACGCGATCCCCGGCTGTGCTCCCGCGGACCTCAGCGCGACCCGCGACGGGATATCCACCGCGCTGGCGGCGGTCGCGGCCGACATTCCGGAAGGGCTCCCGGATGGCGGCGCCCGGATCCAGCAGGCCGGGCTCAAGGACCCCGCCTCGACGCAGTACGAATCGGTGGCCCGCCTCGCCGCGTCGATCAACGAGGAGTTTCCGCGCTACGCGTCGGGCAACGCCGCGACCAGGCTCTACAACCACATGACGGCGGCGAGGGAGGATGCTCTCGGGGCCTCGCAGAAGTTCGCGGCGATGGCGACGCAGGCGCCGACGGCGATCGAGCTCCACTCCGCGGTCCGGGATTCCACCCAGACCTTCGCCGCGCTCTGCGCGAGCCGGGCCGATTTCGCGGCGATGGCCGCCGCCGCGCACTGAGCGCTCTCCGGGTGGGACTTTCTACCCAAGCCCGATAGGCCAAATGCCGGCCCCGGCGCGCCCGCCGGTCCCGTCGGGGCGGCGCCGGCCTCTGCTATCATAGGCGTCCATGAGGCGCCTGCGTGGGCTTCTCTGCGCCGCCGTCCTGCTCGCCCCGCCGGTCCGGGCGCAGGACTCGGACGCGCCCGATCCGGGGCGGGCGGTGCGCGCCGAGTTCTGGGGCGCGATCGGCCGCCTGGATCGGCGCCACGCCGACAGCGGCGAGCCCGTCGGTCCGCCCTCCCTCGTCGAGGAGATCCGAGGCGACGTGGCCGCGCTGGGCGACGAGCTGGCGCTCGACACGATGGAGCGCTTCCTGGACATCTCCCGCCATTACCGCGCCATGCAGGACCCGGCCGCGGACGCGGCGGCCCGCGCCGAGGAGACCGGCCGCTTCCGCGCCGGCTTAGAAGAGTTCCGCAGCCTGGCGCTCGAGCAGTACTCCCGGCGCGGCGACGCCACCCTCATGCGCTTCTTCGCCCACGTGCGCGACCTCGCCGTCTCGGGTCCGGACGGCCTGGCGCTCTCGCGGGAGCTGGCGCGCGTCGATCCCAACAACGCCGCCGTGCAGCGCTCCCTGTCGCGGG
>DATLOS010000144.1:0-2843 GCA_035536155.1 Elusimicrobiota bacterium | reverse complement strand
TGACCCGCTTCTACGAGCGCCACAACGCCAACGTCCACCGCGGCGTCCACACCCTCTCCGAGGAAGCGACCTCTTTAATGGAGGAGGCGCGGGAAAAGATCGCGGCGTTCATCCGCGCCCCCAAGCCGCACACCGTGATCTTCACCCGCAACGCCACGGAGGCGATCAATTTGGTCGCGCACGCCTGGGGCCGCAAGAACCTCAAGGCCGGCGACGAGGTGCTCCTCACCGAGCTGGAGCACCACTCGAACCTCGTGCCCTGGCAGATGGTCGCGCAGGCCACGGGCGCCAAGCTCAAGTTCGCGCCGCTCGAGAAGGACGGGACGGTGCGCACCGAGAAGGTCCAGAAGCTTCTCTCCTCCAAGACCAAGCTCTTCGCCTTCACCGCCATGTCGAACGCCCTGGGCACGATCAATCCGGTCGCGGAGTGGGTGCGCCTCGCCCACGAGGCCGGCGCTCTCGCCCTGGTCGACGGCGCGCAGTGGGTGCCGCATCTCGACACCGACGTCGCCGCGCTCGACTGCGACTTCCTCGCCTTCTCCGCGCACAAGATGCTGGGGCCGACCGGCATCGGCATCCTCTACGGCAAGGAGGCCCTGCTCGAGGCCATGGACCCCTTCCTGGGCGGCGGGGACATGATCCGCGAGGTGAAGCTCGAGGGCTCCACCTGGAACATCCTCCCCTATAAGTTCGAGGCCGGGACCCCGAACGTGGCCGACGCCGCGGCCTTCGGCGCGGCGATCGATTATCTGGGCAAGGTGGGCTTCAAGGCGATCCGCAAGCAGGAGGAGGTCCTCCTCAAGCGCGCGCTCGAGCTCGCCGAGGAGGAGGGCGTGACGGTGTACGGCCCCAAGGAGCTCGAGCGCCGCGGCGGCGTGGTCTCCTTCAACGTGGCCGACCTGCACCCTCACGACGTAGGCCAGGTCTTCGACCTGGAGGGCGTGGCGATCCGGGCCGGGCACCACTGCTGCCAGCCCCTGATGCGCAGCCTCAAGATCGGCGGCACCGCCCGCGCCAGCTTCTATTTCTACAACACCCTCGAGGACGTCGCCGCGTTCGGGCGAGCCCTGCGGCGGGTGAAGACGTTCTTCAAGGTCGGGGCGAAGTCGGCGGTGGGGGCGTAAGATGGCGCAGGGAGACGCGGAGCTCGAGGAGCTGTACCAAGAGGTGCTCCTGGATTATTACCGGAGCGGCTCCCACAAGGGACGCCTGCCCAAGCCCGACTTCAGCTCCCACGGCATCAACCCGGTCTGCGGCGACGAGATCGAGCTGACCATGACCCGCGACGCCGCCGGCAACATCGCCAAGATCCGCTTCGACGGGCACGGCTGCGTGATCAGCCAGGCCTCCTCCGCGATGATGGCCGAGGCGCTCGAGGGCCGCAGCGCCGCGCGCGCCCGCGAGCTCGCGGCGGCCTTCAAGGACGCCATGCTCTCCAAGGCCCCCATCGAGGGCCTTCCCGAGGAGCTCGAGGCGGTGAAGTCCATGGAGGGCGTGCGGCGCTTTCCCCTGCGCGTGAAGTGCGCGACCTTGGCCTGGAACACCTTGCTTCAAGGCCTCGCGGCCCCCGAGGCCCGCGCGGCCGAGTATCAGGAGACGGAGTGAATTTATGACCACCACGGCGATCAAGCTTCCCACCTTCAAGCAGATCGGACAGGCCTTGGCCCCGATCGAGGACCCCGAGATCCACATCGGCATCGGCGAGCTCGGCCTCATCTACGGCGCCGAGGTCTCGGCCGCGCAGGAGGGCGGCGCGCGCGTGCGGCTCAAGATGAGCCTGACCTCGCCCGCCTGCCCCTACGGCCCGATGCTCCTCGCCGGCGTGCACGGCGCCTTGGCCAAGATCCCGGGCGTGCGCGACGTCGACGTGGACCTCTCTTTCGAGCCCGTGTGGGACCCGCGGACGATGGCCAGCGAAGAGGCCAAAGAGCAGCTGGGGATATTCTGAGATGAAGATCGCGAGCTCGGTCGAGTACGCCGCGCGCCTGATGGTCCGCCTCGCGGGCCAGCCGGCCGACTCGACCCTGAGCGCGGAGATCCTGGCGGAGAAGGAGAACATCCCCCGCGACTTCGTGGACCAGATCCTCCTGCGCCTGCGGCGCGCGGGCCTCGTGACCGCCCGGCGGGGGGCGCACGGCGGCTACGCCCTGGCCCGCCGGCCCGAGGAGATCTCGGTCGGCCAGGTGGTGCAGGCGGTCGACCAGGCCCTTTTCGAGAGCGTCTGCGACCGCTACGCCGAGGGCGAGCACATGTGCGCCCACACCTCGGGCTGCGGCATCCGCCCCATGTGGCGGCGGCTCAACGCGATGATCGAGGATTTCCTGGGGAAGGTGACCTTGGCCCAGCTCTGCGCCGAGGAGCCTCGGGTGGACGACCGGGTGGCCGCGCTTTTCTCCATCGGGTCCGAGCCCGGGCGGTAGCGCCGTGGGCCGCGTCGACCTCCACTGTCATTCCACCTACTCGGACGGCACCCTCGCTCCGGCGGAGGTGGTGCGGCGCGCGAAGGCCAAGAACATCGAGTTCCTGGTCCTGAGCGACCACGACAGCGTCTCCGGCTACCCCGAGGCCCGCGAGGCGGGCGAGAAGCTGGGCGTGAAGGTGTTCTGCGGCATCGAGATCAACACCCGCGAGGACGGCCAGGTCCACGTGCTGGGCTACGGGATCGATTGGCGCTCGGAGGCGCTCGCCCGGCGCCTGGCCGAGTTCCGTGAGCGCCGTCGCCGGCGGGCGTCGCTGATCCTGGAGAAGCTTCGCGGCGCCGGCATCGACATCGCCGACAGCGACCTGGACGGGGTATCGAAGGAGAGCCTGGGCCGCCCCCACGTCGCCGACGCCTTGAAGCG
>DATLOS010000143.1:0-5633 GCA_035536155.1 Elusimicrobiota bacterium | reverse complement strand
TATTGGGCCCCTGACTCGAAAATTCAAGGTTCCGCGGCTTCAGCCGCAGCGTCGGCAGAGTCCGGAGAAAAGAGAGCGGACGGCCCCGCAGAAGCGCGCGATCGGGCCGCGGGCGCAGCCGCCTTTGCCGCAGCTCTTGCCGCCCCCGCCGCCGCCGCCGCTCGCCTGCATGGCTCCGCCGGGAGACGGGGGCCCCCCGGAGGACGCCCGCGCCTGAAGGGGACAGCTGCGGCAGGGACGCGAGGAGGCGCGGGCGTGCGGCGCCCCGTCTTCTTCCGCGGCCAAGGAGACCTCGCTCGACTCCCCCACCGTAGGAGATCCCGTCGGCGCCGGAGCGCCCGGGCGCCAGGACCGGGCCTCGTCCATGGTCCGGGTCGGGGCCGTGGTGACGCGGCGCCGGTTGAGCGGGCACATGCCGTTGGGGCAGTCCTCGTCCGCGCGGGCGAAGGGAACGGCCGCGGCGAAGAGCGCCAGGAGGAGCAGGCCTTTCATGCCCTCAGTGTAGCCGAAGCGCCCGCCGAGGGGCAGAGGCCAACGGCCTACCCGGGGAGGGCCCGGGGGGCCCAGCGTCGGCTGGGACCCGCTAGCGGAAGTTGGTGAACTGGAGGTCCAGCTTGAAGTCCTTGCCGCGCAGGAAGGACATGGTCTCCTGCAGGCAATCCTTGGACTTGCTGGTCACGCGCAGCTGGTCGCCCTGGATGGAAGCCTGGACCTTGATCCCCGACTTCTTGACCTCGGCCACGATCTCCTTGGCCTTGTCCGAGGGGATGCCCTGGACGATCTTGAGCTTCTGGCGGGCGGTGCCGCCCAGCGCGCTCTCGATCTTCTGCGGCTCGAAGTTCTTCAGGGGAAGGCCGCGCTTGGCCATGCGCGTGGTCAGGACGTCGAAAAGGGCTTTCACCTTGAACTCGTCCTTGGCCTGGAGGGTCATCTCCGAGGCCTTCTCGTCCAGGGAGACGTCGGGAGACGCGTCCTTGAAGTCGAAGCGGTTCGTCACCTCCTTCATCGCCGAGGAGACCGCCTCGCTGACGAACTGCATGTTCACCTTGGACACCACGTCGAACGAGAACTCGGACGCCATCTCAACCCTCCTGCATCGGCAGCTTGAGCTTCTTGGCCTTCGCCACGCGGCGCGCCTGCTCGTAGCCGGCGTCGGCGTGGCGGGCGACGCCGATGCCGGGGTCGTTGGTGAGCACGCGCTCGAGCCGCTTGGCCATCGCCGCCGTCCCGTCGGCCACGCTCACCTGGCCGGCGTGGAGCGAGTAGCCGATCCCGACGCCGCCGCCGTCGTGGACGCTGACCCAGGAGGCGCCCGAGGCGACGTTCAAAAGGGCGTTCAGGATCGCCCAGTCGGCCACCATGTCGGAGCCGTCCTTCATCGCCTCGGTCTCGCGGTAGGGGCTGGCCACGGAGCCGCAGTCGAGATGGTCCCGCCCGATCACGATGGGCGCCTTGAGCTTGCCTTTCTTGACCATGTCGTTCATGCGCAGACCCATTTCGGCGCGCTGGCCGAGGCCGAGCCAGCAGATGCGGGCGGGCAGGCCCTGGAAAGCGATCCGTTCCTTGGCCAGGCGGATCCAGCGAGCCAGGCTCTCGTCCTTGGGGAAGAGCTCGAGGACGGCCTTGTCGGTGGCGGCGATGTCGGAGGCCTCGCCGGAGAGCGCGGCCCAGCGGAAGGGTCCCTTTCCCTCGCAGAAGAGGGGCCGGATAAACGCCGGCACGAAGCCCGGGAAATCGTAGGCGTCCTTCACCCCGGCCTTGTGGGCCATGGTGCGGATGTTGTTGCCGTAGTCGAAGGTCACCGCGCCCTGCTTCTGGATGGCGAGCATGGCCCTCACGTGGACCGCGATCGACTCCATGGCGCGGCGGGTATAGCCTTCGGGGTCGCGAAAGCGCAGCGCCGCCGCCTCCTCCAGCGAGAGCCCTGCGGGAACGTAGCCGGTGAGGGGATCGTGCGCCGAGGTCTGGTCGGTGAGAAGATCGACGCCGATCTTGCGCTTCGCGATCTCCGGCAGGAGCTCGGCGCAGTTGCCGACCAGGCCGACGGAGACCGCCTTCTTCGCCTTCTTCGCGGCCAGGACGCGCTTGAGCGCCGCGTCGAGCGAGGTCTCCATGAAATCGAGGTAGCGGGTCTCGATGCGTTTTTGAATGCGGGAGGGATCGACCTCGATGGCGAGAAAGGCCGCGCCGTTCATGGTCGCGGCCAGGGGCTGGGCCCCCCCCATGCCGCCCAGGCCGCCGGTCACGACCAGGCGCCCGGCGAGCGAGCCGCCGAAGTGCTGGCGCGCGGCCTCGGCGAAGGTCTCGTAGGTGCCCTGGACGATCCCCTGCGAGCCGATGTAGATCCAGGAGCCGGCCGTCATCTGGCCGTACATCATCAGGCCCTTCTTCTCGAGGTCGTTGAACACGGCCCAGTCGTCCCACTTGCCCACCAGATTCGAGTTGGCGAGAAGGACTCGGGGCGAGTCCTCGTGGGTGCGGAAGACGCCGACCGGCTTGCCCGACTGGATCAAAAGGGTCTCGTCGTTTTCGAGCGCCTTGAGCGAGCGCACGATGGCGTGGAAGCAGTCCCAGTTGCGCGCCGCGCGCCCGCGGCCGCCGTAGACGACCAAGTCCTGGGGACGCTCGGCCACCTCGGGGTCGAGGTTGTTCATGAGCATCCGCAGGGCGGCCTCCTGCTGCCACCCCTTGCAGGAAAGCTTGGTCCCGCGCGGGGCGCGCACGACCATGGGCTTGCTCATGCCGCCTCCAGCCCGCCGCGGGCGATGAGTCCGCGCAGCGCCTCGATCGTGGGCGCCGGGCTGCGGTCGCCGTGCTCGGCCGGCGCCGCCGCGCGCACGGCCTTTAAGGTCCGCGCCACGCCCGCGGCCGGCTTGAGGGGGGCGTGGTGCTCGACGCCGCGCGCCGCGGTCATGAGCTCGATGGCGACGATCCGCGTCACGTTCACCGCGGCGCGGGCCAGCTTCGTCGCCGCCCACATGCCCATGCTCACGTAATCCTCTTTCTGCGCGGAAGTGGGCACGGAGTCGGCCGAGGCGGGATGGGCCAAGGTCTTGTTCTCGGAGGCGAGGGCCGCGGCCACGTACTGCGGGATCATGTAGCCCGACTCGAGGCCGGGGCTCTCGGCCAAAAACAGCGGCAGGACGCCTTCCGCCCCCGAGGTCATGTAGTAGGTGCGCCGCTCCGAGACTCCGCCGGCCACGGCCATGGCCAAGGCGGCGTGGTCCAGGGCCATGGCGATGGCCATGCCGTGGAAGTTCCCGCCGGAGAGGAACTCGCCGCCCACGCAGACCGGGTTGTCGGTGACCGAGCCCATCTCCCGCTCCACGACGGCGCGGGCGTGGTCCAGGGCGTCGCGGACCGCGCCGTGGATCTGCGGGACGCAGCGGAAGCTGTAGGGGTCCTGGACGCGCTCATCGCCCTCGCGGTGGGACTCGCGGATCGGACTGCCGGCGAGGAGCCCCCGCAGGCGCGCGGCCGTCGCCGTCTGCCCGGGATGGGCCTTGAGCGCGGAAAGACGCGCGTCGTAAGGCGCGGGCGTCCCTTTCACGGCCTCGAGGCTCATCGCCGCCGCCTGGTCCGCGGCGTCCAGGGCGCGGTAGGCCCGGATCAAGGCGAGGCCGCCCACCGACTGCATGGCCTGCGTGCCGTTGGTGAGGGCCAAGCCCTCCTTGGCCTCGGGGACGAGGGGGCGGATGCGCGCGGCCTTGAGCGCGGCGGCGCCCTGCAGGCGCCGGCCGTCCTTCGTCGCGGTCCCCTCGCCGATGAGGACCATGGCCACGTGGGCCATGGGCGCCAGGTCGCCGCTGGCCCCCACCGAGCCCTGGCTGGGGATCAGCGGGGTCACGCCCGAGTTGAGGAGGGCGGCCAGGCGCTCCACCACCTCGGGACGGCAGGCGGAGAAGCCGCGGGCCAGCTCGTTGGCGCGCAGGAAGACGATGCCGCGCGACTGTCCCACGGAGAGCGGCTCGCCCACGCCGGAGGCGTGCGCGCGGACGTAGTTGAGGTTGAGCGTGCGCACGTCCTCGGGGGAGATGCGCTTGATCGCGAGCTGGCCGAAGCCGGTGTTGACCCCGTACACCTTGCGGCCGGAGCGCAGGACGGCCTCGGCGGCGCGGCGGGCCCGGGCCATGCGGGCGCGGGCCGCGGGCGGCAGCGAGACCTTGCGTCCCTCCGCGACTTCCTGGAGATCCCGCAGGCTCGCCGCGCTTCCCAGCGCGAACGGCTTCATTTGTGTCCCGCGAGCTTGAGCAGATCGCCCAAGGTCTTGAGGCCCTTGGGAGCCAGCTGGGCCAGCATCTTGTCGAAGACCTGGCGCAGCATCTCCACGTCGTTGCCCGCGCGGTGCCAGCCCTCGGGCTGGACGCCCATGGTCCGGGCGATGTTGCCCAGGCTGTTCGAGGGGAAGCGGAAGTGCTTGCGCGCGAGGGGCAAGGTGTCCAGGATCGGCATGGCCGGCAGCGCGTGCCCCGCCAGGGAGAACTCGGCGGTCATGAAGCCCACGTCGAAGGGGGCGTTGTGGCAGACCATCACCGAGGTCTCCAGGATCTCCTTGAGCTTGGGCACGACCTCCGGAAACCGCGGGCTCTTGGCGACCATGGCGTCGGTGATGCCGTGCACGCGCTGGGCGCCGGGATCGATCGGGCAGCCGGGATTGAGCAAGGTCTGGTAGAGCTCGAGGCGCGCGCCGCCGCGCGAGGTGACCACGGCGACCTCGCAGACCCGCGCCCCGCCCGCGGGCGAGAGGCCGGTGGTCTCGGTGTCGAGAAAGGCGAACGTCACCTCGGAGATGGGCGACTTGGGCGTGGGCGCAAACGACATGCCCAAAGGCAGGAAGGGCTCGGGAGCTCCGGCGACGCTCACCGGACGATTCTATCAATTCCGCGCGCGCTGTAACCGAAGTCCCGTGGAAATCGCCGCCGCGACGCGCCATGGTATGAGCATGGGAGACATCGCGGTACTGGTCGGATGCTTCGCCTTCCTGGTGATCCTCGTGGCTCTGGCCAAGATGCACCGCCAGATGAGCATGCACCTTCGCTTCATGGAAGCCATGGCCGAGATGGCCGACAGCGAGGCCCAAGGCATGCGCGAGAAGACGTCGAGCCTGGAGACCAAGCTCGACGCCCTCTGCGTCCGGCTGGGCGAAAAGAAAGCCGAAAGGAAAGAGCAGCTCGTCTGGAAGGTCTGAGGCCTACTCGGTCTGCCAGAGCAGGACTTCGGCGCCCGCGCCGTCCGCCTCCTGGCGGCCCGCCTACCTGGCCAGCGCCGCCTCCAACGCCCGCGAGATCTCCGCCTTCGGCTGAAGGCCGACCAGCCGCTCGACGACCTTGCCGCCCTTGAGCAGCAGGAGCGTCGGGATCGCCTCGATGCCGTAGCGCGCCGCCAGCTCGCCGTTCTCGTCGGTGTTGATCTTCGCGACCTCGACTCGCCCGGCATACTCCTTGCCGAGCTCTTCCACGACCGGCGACAGCATCCGGCACGGGCCGCACCACGGCGCCCAGAAGTCCACCAGCACCGGCTTATCGGACTTGAGGACCTCCTTCTCGAAGCTCGTCTCCGTCACTTCCAAGTTCGCCATAATCCCTCCCTTTATTCCGCTTAAATCCGCTCGATGACCTGGTCCCGCTCGTAGC
>DATLOS010000142.1:0-3284 GCA_035536155.1 Elusimicrobiota bacterium | reverse complement strand
ATCCGCTGTGCGGGCTTGCCGCCAGCGCTGGCGCCTGGTGGTACATGGCGTACCGCGCTGAGCTGTTCCAGATGCAGTGCGAGGCGGGCGCGCGGCGCGCCGAAGCGTTCGGGACGCCCCGCGCCGCGGCGCCGTTCCTCGCGGCCGCCCGGCCCGCCCCTTGGCGGGTCGGCTACCCGGGCGCCGTCGCCCCCGACGCGCTCGACGGCCTCGACTCCGAGGCGGGGCTCGGCCACCGCGACCGGACCGAGGCCGACGCTGATCCGCCGGAGGGCAACCCTTCCAACCTGGGCCGGGTCGCGGCGCCCTGGGCGGCGCCGCCCTGCGTGGACGACGAGGCGAACTCGGCGGAGATGGACGTGGACGAGGGCGCCGCCCGCAGCGCTCTCACCCGGAACGACCCGACCCGGCCGGCCGCCGGCACCATCCGCCGAAAAAAATTCCTCGATCCCTTCCTCCGGGAAGAGGTCGAAGAGTTCGAGGACCTCCCCTGGTACGGTCGGCACGAGCTCTAGGCCTCGACCCTGGCCTCGTCGAACACGTCGAGTGTCCAGTGGACGGTATGGGGGTCCGTCGGTTCGGGCAAGGGCCCTTCCTCGCCCGGCCGCGGCAGCAGATACACCAGGCGGAGGAGCTCGTCTCCGTGTATCTCGGCGTGGCCGTCGCACCCGATGGCCTCGTGGATCTCCTTCTCCTTGTCCCTCTCGTCGGCCGACGCGATCACGTCGTCCACCGCGAGCAGCTGGGGGAGGAGCACGTAACCGGGGGGCACGCGGCCCGGCGCGGGCAGGGCGTCGGGCTCCAGAGCCTCGAATTTGCCAGCAAATTCGGGCGCGGACCTTTTGGTCTCTCCGGCGGGCTCGGCGCCTTTGTCGGGCGCGCGCTCTTTGGTCTCTCCGGCGGGCTCGGCGCGGCCGACAGGCTCGGCCGCCGACTCTTCGGGCTCGGGGCAAGGGCTCGCGCCTTCTGCGGGCGCCGGCTGGCCCTTCTTCCGCGCGGCCTTTTTGCGCGGCTTGCGTCCTTTGGCCGGCCGCCCTCCGGCTGGCCGCCCCCCGGACGGCCGACCCTTCTGCTCCGCGGGCGCGTCCGGTGTGTCCCCTCCGCGGCTCGACAGGCGGCCCCGCGCGGCCGACCCGGTCTCGGGCCGGCCGGCGCCGAGCGCCTTACCGCTCTTCTTGCGCGCGCCTGTGGCCCCGGGAGGCCCACGCAGTTTCTTTTCCTCGCTGGGGGCGGCAGCGGGCGCCGCCGGCACCGCCCCGATGCGCGCGACCGGGCGCGCGACCTGGACTGCGCAGGTGCCTCTGCGGACGTTGCGCATCCTTACCGAGTAGAGGATCTTGACCCGGCCCGTGACCGCGGGGGCGACCCAGACGTCCCAGACCCCCGGCTTGTTGGTCCGGATGAAGATGGCGCGCCCTTTCCGCTCGATCCGATACTGGATCGAGCCCTGGTTCGGGTGGGGGTCGATCGCGTTGAGCGGCACCGGCCCGAGCCGCGAAGGGACGAACCGAGGCGCCTCCTTTTCGCTGTTCGGATTGATGTAGTGCATGACGCCGACGTGGTGGTCGGCCGCGCCCTGCATGGGCTGCATCTCGGATGTCTCGATCCCGGGCATGGCCGTCCATTCCGGCTCGGGCGGCGGAGAAGCGGACCGCGGCGCCACCCTTTCGCGGGACGGAGGGACGGACCGCGGCGCCGCCCTTTCGCGGGGCAGAGTGATGAGGGGCTCCAGCGAACCCAACATGGGGTCCATTCCGGTCGTGTCGATCTCGGCCATTTTTGTCTGTGCCCGCTTCGTTCAATTTTGGTCGGGGCGCGACGACGGCCACCAGCTTGTAGCGGCGGAGCTCGAGCTCTTGCACGGCGCGCCCCGGCGCCCGCAGGGCGAAGCCGGCCGGCAGCTTGAGGAACACCGGCGGGCGGAGGCGCGCGACGAGCGCCTCGAGGCTCTCGGCCGGGGCCCCGGCCGGCGCGGCGAGGCCCACCCGCGGGGCCGCCCGGTAGTCGAGGCCGCCCCAGGGGGGGTCGAGGAACACGACGTCCTGGCGCAGCTGGGCGGCGAGCCGGGCGAAGTCGCCCTCGTAGACCGTGACGCGCTCGGCGAGGCCGGCGAGGCGCAGGTTGTGCCGCAGGGCGGCCGCGGCCGCCGGGTCCAGCTCCACCGCGTTCACCCGGCGGAACGCGCGGGCGAAGGCGAGCGTGTTCCCGCCGACGCACGCGGTCGCGTCGGTGACCACCAGGTCGGCCAGCGGCGGGAGCAGGCTCCGCATGAAGCCGACCGCGCGGTCGGCGTCGCCGGGCGCCGACGTGGAGTAGATCGCCTCCGGCGTGAAGCGGAACTGCGCGCGCTTCGCGCCCAGGCGGCGGTCGACCAGCGCGAGGAGGTCGCCGTCGTCGGCGGGCGTGACGTAGGGGCGCCCCGCGTGGCGCAGGGCCACGCGGCGGAGGAAGGAGGCCGGCGCGCCGGGCGCGGGCGCGGCGGGTCCGGGACGCGCGGTCGAGGCCATCGCCGCGCCGGGCGCGGATCAAATTGGCCCGCGGATTTGAACCGAAAAGCCGCGGCGAGAATGGCGGGGCATTCGACGGTCGCGCAGGTCGATTTTGCGCTCGCGAGCGACGAGGACAACCGGCGCGCGAGCTTCGCCCAGGTCACGAACTGGGAGCTCTTCGCGCCGGACGGCCAGCCGGTCAAGGGCGGGGTCTACGACCTCCGCATGGGGACCATCGACCACGACGTCAACTGCGTCACGTGCTCGCACAACAAGAAGCTGTGCCTCGGCCACCGCGGCAGCGTGGAGCTGCGGGCCGGCGTCTTCCAGCCGATCGCGATCGCCGAGGTCCGGCGGTGGCTGAAGGTCGCCTGCCACAGCTGCGGCGCGCTCGTCGTCCCGCGCGAGAAGTTCGCCCGCGTCGGGGCCGGGCGCCGCCTGCACGAGGCCGCCGCCGCCGCGACCGAGGGGCGCTGCGCGCGCTGCGGCGCGGCCCAGCCGCGCATCGCCAAGGACGACGACGACCACTTCACCTTCTGGGCCGAGCCGCCGGCGCCGGCCGAGAAGAAGCGCCGCGCCGAGAAGCGCGGCGTCAAGCTCTACCCCGACCAGGTCCGCGCGATCTTCGAGCGCGTCGCCGACAGCGACGTCCTCGCCCTCGGCCGGCCGCTGACCTCGCACCCGCGGCACCTCGTCCTGCGCGTCCTCGAGGTCCCGCCCAACACCGTGCGCCCCAGCGTCCGCCACTTCGGCGGGACCGGCAGCAGCTACCACGACAGCACGAACCTCATCCAG
>DATLOS010000141.1:0-9771 GCA_035536155.1 Elusimicrobiota bacterium | reverse complement strand
CGCCGCGACGGGCAAGGCGTGGGATGCCGAGGTGAAGCCGACGGACGAGAACCTGTCCCCGGACGGCCGCGTGATGGAGGTGCTCTCGGAGCACCTCTGCCAGGGCTGGCTCGAGGGCTACCTCCTGACCGGCCGGCACGGCCTGTTCAACTGCTACGAGGCGTTCATCCATATCGTCGATTCGATGTTCAACCAGCACGCCAAGTGGCTGAAGATGACCGCGGCGATCCCGTGGCGGCGCCCGCTCGCCTCGCTCAATTACCTGCTGACGTCGCATGTGTGGCGGCAGGATCACAATGGCTTCAGCCATCAGGACCCGGGCTTCCTCGACCACGTCGTCAACAAGAAGTCCGAGATCGTCCGGATCTACCTGCCGCCGGACGCGAACTGCCTGCTCTCGGTCCTCGACCACTGCCTGCGCAGCCGGCACTACGTGAACGTGATGGTCGCGGGCAAGCACCCGGCGCCGCAGTGGCTGGCGATGCCCGACGCCGCGCGCCATTGCGCCCGGGGGATCGGCGTCTGGGATTGGGCCGGCACCGAGGACGGGCGCGGCCCCCACGTCGTCCTTGCCTGCGCGGGAGACGTCCCCACGCTCGAGACCCTCGCCGCCGCGTCCATTCTGCGCGAGCGTCTTCCCGGCCTGCGCGTGCGCGTGGTCAACGTCGTCGACCTCATGAAGCTCCAGCCCCGCGGCGAGCATCCGCACGGACTCTCGGACGCCGAGTTCGAGAAGCTGTTCACCCCGGACAAGCCGGTGGTCTTCGCCTTCCACGGCTATCCGTGGCTGGTCCACCGGCTCACCTATCGGCGCCCCGGCCAGCGCAACATCCACGTCCGCGGCTACAAAGAGGAGGGCTCTATCACCACGCCCTTCGACATGACCGTCCTCAACGAGCTGGACCGCTTCCACCTCGTCCTGGACGTCCTCGACCGGATCCCCGGGCTCGGCGCCAGGGCCGCGGGCCTGCGCCGCGCCATGGAGCGCAAGCTCGACGAGCATCGGCGCTACATCGCCAGCCGCGGCCAGGACCTCCCCGAGATCAGGGATTGGCGCTGGGGACGGCCCGCCGAGACTTTTTCGGCACGCTAAGTTCACCCATCCGGCGTGGCGCTCGGCGCCGCAAGTGGCTACGATCGCCGCAATGCCGCTTCTGGAGCGCAGCCGTTGCGCCGCAAAGGACCCCCTCCGGGCCGAGTCCGTCGCCGTCGCGGGCAGCCTCGTCTCGTTCGCCGCCGGCATCGTTTTCGGCGGCATCCTCCAGCGCCCGCGCCGCCGAGTGGTCCGCACTTTGGGCGAGGTCCGCGGCCAGCTCGAGACCCTTCGCCGCAGCGAGGAGCGCTTCCGCGCCTTCCTGACGGCCAGCTCCGACGTGGTCTACATCATGAGCCCGGACTGGAGCGAGATGCGCCAGCTCCACGGCAAGGACTTCATCGCCGACACCCAGGGGCCCAGCCGGAGCTGGCTCACGAAGTACATCCACCCGGACGACCAGCCGCAGGTCCTGGTCGCGATCCAGAAGGCCATCCGCTCGAAAAGCGACTTCGAGCTCGAGCACCGCGTCATCCGGGTCAACGGGAGCCTGGGCTGGACCCACTCGCGCGCGATCCCGACCCTGGACCATGAGAACCGGATCACGGAGTGGTTCGGGACCGCCCGGGACGTGACGGAGCACAAGCAGGCCGAGGCGTCCCTCGCCGGCGAGCGCCGGCTCTACCACACCATCCTCTCCAGCACGCCGGACTTGGTCTACGTCTTCGGCCTCGACCACCGCTTCACCTACGCGAACGACGCGCTTCTCCAGATGTGGGGCAAGACTTGGGAGGAGGCCATCGGCAAGACGTGCCTCGAGCTCGGCTATCCGGCCTGGCACGCCGCGATGCATGACCGGGAGCTCGAGGAAGTCATCGCCACCCAAAAGCCGGTGCGCGGCGAAGTCCCCTTCACCGGAACCCATGGGAGGCGGATCTACGATTACATCTTGGTGCCGGTGCTCGACGCGGCCGGGGCGGTGGAGGCGATCGCGGGCACGACCCGCGACGTGACCGAGCTCCGGGACCACGCCTCGCGCCTGGAGGCGACCGTCGCGGCGCGCACGGCCCAGCTCAAGGGCTCGATGGAGGAGCTGGAGCGCTTCACCTACACGGTGGCGCACGACCTCCGGGCGCCGCTGCGCGCGGTGCATCGCAACACCGAGTTCCTCTTGGGAAGGGGGGGAGAGCTGGACCCCGCCCGCACCAAGGAGCATCTGGACAACGTCGCCGCCGGCGCCAAGCGCATGGACCGGCTCATCGAGGACCTCCTGAGCTACAGCAAGATCGGGCGAGATGCGGTGCGTCCCGAGCCGGTCGAGGTCGCCGCCGTCGTCCAGGAGGCGGTCTCCGACCTCGCCGCCGAGATCCGCGAGAGGCGCGCGACGGTCGCCGCCAAGCTCGAGCGGCGTCCCCGGGTCATGGGCGACGCGTTCCTCTTGGAGCAGGTCATGATCAACCTCCTCAGCAACGCCATCAAGTTCGTCCCCGAGGAGCGGCGGCCCGAGATCGAGATCACGGTCGACGAGCTCGACGGCGACATCCACCTCACCGTGCGCGACAACGGCATCGGCATCGAGCCGCAGCACCGCGGGAAGCTCTTCCGCCTCTTCGAGCGCCTCCACGGCCGCGAGAAATACCCCGGTACCGGGATCGGGCTGGCCATCGTGAGCAAGGCCGTGGAGCGGATGGGGGGAAAGGTCGGCTTCGACTCCGTCCCGGGCCAGGGCTCGGCCTTCTGGGTGCAGCTTCGGAGGGCGCCGAGCCCGTGAGCGCGCACGTGATCCTGGTCGCGGACGACGATCCCTCCGACGTCCACTTCCTGCGGCTCGCCCTCGAGGAGGTCTCCCCGGGGCTGATCGTCCGCGACGTGGGCGACGGCGAGGAGGCGATCGCCTATCTCTCCGGCGGAGGCCGCTACGGCCGGCGGGATCTCTATCCGCTTCCGGACCACGTGATCCTGGACGCCAAGATGCCGCGCTGCTCCGGGCTCGAGGTCCTGACCTGGCTCCGCGAGCGGGACGATCTCCGCCGGCTGCCGGTGACGGTCCTCTCGGGCTCCCTGCTCTCGGGCGACATCGAGCGCGCCAACGCTCTCGGCGCCGAGTACCTGGTCAAGCCGGTCGAGTACGCGGAGCTCTGCCGCCTGGTCCGCCGCTTCCTGGAGAAGAACCGCCTCCACGCCTAGCGGGGGATGGCGCGCGCGCTCATACCGTGCTAACCTTGGCGCGGGAGGAGGCCCGCCATGGAAAACGGCTACGTGAAGCTCAAGAAGCTGCTGGACGACCCGACGATCTCCGAGATCATGATCAACGGGCCCAGCAAGGTCTTCGCGGAGAAGAGCGGGGTCAAGGTCCCGACCGACGTCGTCTTCGCCAACGAGCAGGAGGTCTTGGAGCTGGTGGACAAGATCTTCGCGCTCCGCGGCAAGCGCGTGGACAAGGACATCCCCTACTCGGACGTCTGCCTCGAGGACGGCACCCGCATCAACGCCATCATCTCGCCCCTGTCCCGCTTCGGCGTCTCGGTCACCTTCCGGAAGTTCTCCAAGTCGATCAAGACCGGCGAGGACCTCGTCCGCCTGGGCGCGATGGACCAGCAGGCCCTCAACTACCTGATCGACTGCATCAAGACGAAGAAGAACATCATCATCTCGGGGGGCACCGGGGTCGGCAAGACGACCGTCCTCCAGGCCCTCTCGCGCTTCTTCACCCCGGACGAGCGGGTCATCACCATCGAGGACGCGGCGGAGCTGCGCCTGGAGCAGCCCAACGTGGTCTCTCTCGAGACCCGCCCCAAGGACCGGGACGGCAAGGGGGAAGTCACCTTGCGCGACCTCATCGCCAACGCCCTGCGCATGACCCCGGACCGCCTCATCATCGGCGAGGTCCGCGGCGCCGAGGCGATCGACATGATCCAGGCCATGGCCACGGGCCACTCGGGAACCCTGGGCATCCTGCACGGCAACTCCCCGCGCGAGGTCATCGGGCGCCTCGAGACCATGATCCTGCTTTCCGGGATCGCCCTGCCCCTGCCGGACATCCGCCGCCTCATCGCCTCGACCATCGAGGTGATCGTCCACCTGCAGCGCATGGACGGCACCCGCAAGGTGACGTCGATCAGCACCATCGACTGCATCCGGCAGGGGGAGATCGTCCTCAAGGACATCTTCGGCTACGCCTTCAGCCACAAGGACGCGAACGGCAAGGACGTCTACGCGCTCAAGCCGCTCGTCGCGCTCATGAGCTAGATCTAAAAACCTGTGATAAAATATACGTATGCGCCGGTCCAGGACCGTCGGCGACCCGGGCCGCGAGCCCGCCGCCTCCGCCAATAGCTCGCGTTCCGCCGCCAATGAGCGCGCCGTGCGGACGATCCTGCGCGTTCTCCAGGAGAGAGCCGGCTCCGACTTCTCGGGCTTGAAGCGGACCACCCTTCTCCGGCGTCTCGAGCGGCGGAGATCCCTGCGAAAGGCGAAGGACCTCGCCGCCTACGCGCGCTTGCTCCAGGCCGATCCGGCGGAGCTCAAGCTCCTCGGCGACGAGATATTGATCCACGTCACCTCGTTCTTTCGCGATCCCGAGACCTTCGAGGCGCTCAAGTCGACGGTGTTCCCGGCCCTGGCCGCCTCCCGCGCGCCCAACGCCCCGGTCCGGCTGTGGGTGCCGGGCTGCTCCACGGGCGAGGAGGTCTATTCCCTGACCATCGCGCTCCTGGACTACTTCGAGGAGCAGGGCCTATCGTTTCCCGTCCAGGTCTTCGGGACGGACCTGAGCGAGCGCGTGATCGCCGTCGCCCGCCAAGGCCGCTACGCCGAGCCCGCCGTCTCGCCCCGCCGGCGCCGGCGCTACTTCACCTCGCTCGGCGACGGCAAATGGCAGGTCTCCAAGGCGATCCGCGAGCTCTGCGTCTTCGCCGTGCACGACCTGACCCGCGATCCGCCTTATTCGAACCTCGACCTCGTCAGCTGCCGGAACGTCCTGATCTATTTCGACCAGCCGGTCCAGGAGAAGGTCATCCCCATCTTCCACTACGCCCTGGCGCCGGGCGGCTTCCTGCTGCTCGGCCCCTCGGAGTCGATCGACTCCTTCGCCGATCGCTTCACCATGCTGGACAAGGCCCACCGGATCTTCGCGAAGACCCCCGCCCCGGCGAAGCTTCCGCCCGGCCTCCGCTCCGCCGCCAGGACCGGCCCGCCGCCGCCGAGCGCCCCCGTCTCCCGGAAGGCGCCCGCCAAGCCGCCCAGCCTGGCCGAGCTCTCCGGCGAGGCCGACCGCGTCATGCTCTCCGCGTCCGCGCCGTCGTTGATCGTCTCCGAGAGCCTGGAGATCGTCGAGGCGCGAGGCGACGTGCGCCCCTTCGTCGCCCTCCCGATGGATAAAGCCGGCGCGAACCTCGCCAAGGTCGCGCACGAAGGCCTCCTCTTTCCCGCCACGCAAGCCATCGAACAAGCGCGCCTGCGCCGCGTCCCCATCGTGGTCACGAGCGCCCAGGTGCGCTGCGGCCAAGAGAGCCGCGCGGTCCAGCTCCAAGTGGTGCCCCTGGGCGCCGCGGCGGGAAAATCCCATTTTCTGGTCGTCTTCGCGCCCACGGACGCGCCGCCTCCGCCCCACTCCGAGCCGCTGGAGGACGCCGCGCCGCAGACGCGGGAGCGCTATCTCGAGCGCGAGCTGCGCGCCACGAGGCGCTCCCTCGAGTCGGTGATCGCCAAGCAGCAGGCCACCAACGAGGAGCTCCAATCGATCAACGAGGAGCTCCGCTCCCGAAACGAGGAGTACCACAGCTCGCTCGAGGAGCTCCAGACGACCCACGAGGAGCTCCAATCGAGCAACGAGGAGCTCGCCACGCTCAACGACGAGCTCCGCAAGAGGACGGCCGAGCTCGATCAAAAGAACGCCGAGCTCATCCGCTTCAACGAGGAGCTGCGCAAGGCCGCGCTCGTGCGCAATCGCCTCGCCGCCTTGGTCGAGTCCTCCGACGACGCCATCATCGGCAAGACCCTCGACGGCGTCATCGAGACCTGGAATTACGGCGCCGAGAAGCTCTTCGGCTACACGGCGCGCGAGGCGATCGGACGCTCGATCGAGATGCTCATACCTCCCGGACGCCTCAACGAGGAGCCGGCCATCCTCGAGAGGATCCGCCGCGGCGAGCGCATCGCCCACTACGAGACCCAGCGGCGCCGCAAGGACGGCGCGGTGATCGACGTCTCGGTCTCGATCTCTCCCATCTCCGACGCGGAGGGCCGGGTCGTCGGCGCCTCGAAGATCGCGCGCGACGTCACGGAAAGGAAGAGACGCCGCGAGCTCCTGGAGCGCACCGTCGCCGAGCGCACGGCCGAGCTGCGGGCCATCAATGAGGAGCTCGAAGCGTTTTGCTACGCGGTCGCCCATGACCTCCGCGCCCCGCTGCGGGGCATCAGCGGATTTTCCCAGCTCCTCCAGCAGAAGCTCCAGCTCGACCCGAGCTCGGCCGAGGGCCGCGATTTCCAGCGCATCATCGACAACGCCAAGCGCATGGCGCAGCTGATCTCCGGGCTTCTCGATCTCTCGCGCCTCACCCGCCAGCCGCTCAAGCCGGAGCCGGTCGACCTGAGCGTCGAGGCGCGGTCCATCGCGCAAGACCTCCAAGGGCCGGCGGGCCGGAAAGGGACGCGCTTCGTCATCGCCCCGGGCCTTCGAGCCCGCGGCGACGCGAACCTCCTGCGCGCGCTCCTTCAAAACCTCCTCGAGAACAGCTGGAAGTTCACCGCGAAGCACCCCCGCGCCACGATCGAGTTCGGCGCCAAGCGCGTCGACGGCGGCCTCGCTTTCTTCGTCCGCGACGACGGCGCGGGGTTCGATCCCTCCCACGCCCAGAAGCTCTTCACGGTCTTTCATAGGCTTCATCGTCCCGAGGAGTTCCCCGGGACCGGGATCGGCTTGGCCACCGCCATGCGCATCGTCACGCGCCACGGCGGCCGCCTCTGGGCCGAGGGCGCCGTCGAGAAGGGGGCGGTCTTCTACTTCACCCTCGCGCCGGAGCCCGCGCGGGATTCTCCGCCGTGAGCGCAGGCTCGATCTTCCTGGTCGACGACAATGCCGACGACCGCGACCTCTTCCTGCTCGCGGCGAAGAAGGCCGGCCTCGAGCAAGCGATCGAGGTCGCGCGCGACGGGCAGGAGGCGCTCGACCTCCTCCTCGGCCGCCCCCAGAAGGGGAGCGCAAAGCGCACGCCGGACCTCATGATCCTGGACCTCAAGATGCCCCGAGTCGGCGGGCTCGATGTCCTCCGGGCGATCCGCGCGGACCGGCGGCTCCGCCATCTCATGGTGATCGTGCTCACCTCCTCGGACGAGGAGCGGGACCGCAGCGAAGCCGGCGCCCTCGGAGCCACGGCGTATCGGACCAAGCCCGACGATTTCGACGGGTACGTCTCGATGGCCAAGGAGATCTCGGGGCTCCTCACCCACCTCTAAGGGGCGGGGCGCCGGCGGCCCGGCGACGAGCTACTCGAAGTCGGCCGCGGTGGGCGGCAGGCGGCGGACCTGCTCGGGAAGGATCTCGACGCGCTCCGGGGGGCTCGCCCAGACGTCGCCGAAGGCGGTGAGGATGTGGACGCGGTAGTACCAGACCCCGGGAGTCAGAGGCCCTTCTTCGAAGACGAGCGCGCCCTGGTCGCTCGCCCGGGCGATGACCTGGCCCTGGGGGAGCAAGGAGCCCTCCGGCGAGGTCGATTTGACGACAACGTACGCCGAGAAGTCGTCCGGCTTGTAGCGCCGCCACTGCAGCCGAAGCCGGCCGTTCTGCACGCGCACGCGAAAGCCGGTGACCTCGATGACCGCCGCGGGGCGGGCGCTCTGGGCGGCGGCCGCCAGGGAGGGCGCCGCGGCCAGGCTCATGACGAGAAGGGCTCGTTTCATGCCGGGAATGCGTCTATTCTATTTTTCGCGGCCCTCCCTTTCAAGCGCTTCCTTGGCCCGCCTAGACCAGGCCCGTCTTCCAAATCAGGATCTGGGGATCTTGGCGGCCCGTCGGAGGCGGCTCCTCCTTCGGCACGCCCACGATGATGGGAGCATAGGCGGTCATTTCGCTCGGGACCTTGAGCTCGGCTTTCCATTCGGGCATGTTTAGCGCCGCCACGGCCAAGCCGATGACGCAGGAACCCAAGCCCATCGCGCGCGCGGCAAGCATGAGATTTTCGGCCGCCAGCCAGCAGTCGGCGACGACGAAGGGCCCCAGCGGCTTGCCGTAGATCACGATCAGCGTGCCGGCGTCGTAGAACACGTTTTCCGGCAACTTGAAGCGGCGCGAGCCGGCGCCGGGAAGATGGATGCCGTGCTCCACCTCGTGAAGCAGCTCTTTCGCCGTGTCCGAAAGGCGCCGGAGCGTCTCCCGGTCCTCGATGACGGCGAACGCCCACGGCTCCTCGTGAACGGCGGTCGGCGCCTGGATGGCCGCGCCGATCAAGTCGCGGATGACGGTCCGCTCGAGCGGCTGTGGCGCGTACGCGCGCACGGAGCGACGTCCGTAGATGGCATCCATTACGGTCATGGCGCTCTCGCGCCGGAGCGGGACTTTTTTCTCGAGTTTGAGCATGGCAATCTCCTATTCACGCCCGATGCGCGACCTTGCTCCTTGCGCTCCTCCTCGAGTACGCAACGAAACAACCGGGCGTTGCTCTCAGGCTAGATCGTTGCACGGTCCTATGCTATGGCTTACGCCTTGATTCTTGCAGCCGCGCTATTGTCAGCCGGAGGAATATGCCGGGCCGAGGGCAAGCCCCAGGGACTTTCCAGTGATGGGGAGCTCTCCCTGCGCAACCTTCTCAAGGACGGATATCTTGACGAGCTAAATCAGCCTGATTTCGGGAGATACCGCGCCGAAGCGGAGAGGTTCTACCAGGCTCATGGGTATGCCTTGGCGTGGGTGCGCAAATCGCGGGCGACTCCTTCGGCGCGTCAGGTCATAAAATTTCTCGAGCGCGCGGAGCAAAAGGGCCTGCGCGCCGAGGATTATGACGGCCCGCGTTGGGCCGCGCGTCTGGCGAGGCTGAAGGGCTGGAATGCGCGGCCTTTGGAGCTCGACTTGATTCGGTTCGACCTCGCCCTTACGGTCTGCGCCTTGCGCTACATATCGGATCGCCACATCGGCCGGGTCAATCCGCGGCTTTTCCACTCCGGTCTGGACATCCCGAACGCGCCCCAGGATTTGTCTCAATTTCTCCAGGAGCGCGTGGAGAACGGGAGAGACATCGGAGCGGAGCTCGATTTGCTCGACCCGCCCTTTCCAGCTTATCGCCGGACCGAACAAGCCCTCCAGACGTATCTCAAGCTCGCGGCGCAGGACGATGGCGAGCTGCTGCCGATCCCGCCTAGCGTCGTCAGGCCCGGCGACTCATACACGGGCATAGCCCGTCTGACTCGGTTGCTGCGGCTCTTGGGGGATATCCCGCCTGGGACGGAAGCCGCCGAGGGCGGCGCAACCTACGAGGACGCTCTGGCGGAGGGGGTGAGGCATTTTCAAGTTCGCAACGGCTTGGACCCCGAGGGGAACCTGGATGAGCGAACGTTAAGGGAGCTCAACACCCCGTTGCAAGTCCGCGCCACCCAACTCCGGCTGACCTTGGAGCGCTGGCGCTGGCTTCCCCACGAGTTTTCCCGGCCTCCCATCGTCGTCAACATCCCCGAATTCCGCCTGCACAGCGTCGACACCGAGTACCGCCAATCCCTCTCCATGAAGGTCGTGGTCGGCCGGGCCT
>DATLOS010000140.1:0-2260 GCA_035536155.1 Elusimicrobiota bacterium | reverse complement strand
GTCCGAGATCAGTTTGGAAATTGGAAGTACTCCTGGTAGTAGCGGAGCATCCGCACCCGGTCGCGCACCGTCCGCTCCGGGACCTCCTCGCCCAGCGCCATCTTGACCGCGAAGTAGGCGATGTTGGCCCCCGCCGCGGCGCAGAGGATCAGCGAGGTCCCGCCCCGCGGGTTGATGTCGTAGACCCGCGGCCGCCCCTCCCGGTCGAGCTTCATCTCGTAGTTCTGCAGGAAGCTGAAGTTGAAAGCGGCGCAGAGCTGGCGGGCCAGCGCGATCGGGGCGCCGTCCATGTCCACCTGGCCCACCGTGGTGTTGCTGGCCGAGCCCTGCACCCGCACCTTGGGGATGGCGTAGTAGGGGGAGCCGTCCCGGGAGAGGACGTCGACGCTGTAGTAGGTCCCGGGCAGGTGCTCCATCGCGATCATCTGCGGGAAGGAGCCGCTTATAGAGGAAGGGGCCAGGGCGTTGAGGGCCGCGTCGAGGCTCTCGGACGGGGCGTCGCCGGCCTTCGCGTTGCCCGGGCGGTTGAGGCGCGAGCGGTGGACCACGAGGCGCGCGCCGCGTCCGCCCTTGGAGAAGGCGGGCTTGAGGAAGACGTCCTCCTCCGGGTAGCCCAGCTCGCGCAGCGCGGGCTCGATCTCCTCGAAGCGCTCGATGGCGCGAAAGCGCGCGTGCGGCACGCCGCGCGCCCGCAGGTGCTCGTGGAAGCGCGCCTTGTTGGTGGCGATGCGCAGCATGTCGGCCGCGCCCGGCGTGATCACGGCGACCCCGGCGGCGCGGAACTCGCCCAGGCGCTCCGCCGCGGCGATGGCCTCCTCCTCGCCCAGCGCGTAATAGACGTCGACGCGCCGCTCCCGGCAGACCTCGAGGATGCGGTCGAGATATCCCGGCGAGGTGCGCGCGGGGACTTGGACGAACTCGTCGGCCACGTGGCGGCCGATCCCGTCGGGGTCCATGTCCGCGCCGATGACGACGACGGTCCTTTCCCCGTTGTCTCGCAGGGCCTGGACCAAGGAGGGCCGGGTGGGATGTCCTATGGATGGGACGAGAACTCGAACCGCTTTCATCGTTGCGACTGGATGTTAGCGGAGTCCCGCCCGCGATACCATTGCGGGCGGGCAAGACTATCGTCAGCTTTTTTTGGCGGCTACTTTATGCCGACGACCATCGAGTCGGGCCCGACGAGATGCTCGACGCGCGTCTTGCGAAAGCCCGCCTCGCGCAGCCAGCCCCGGCAGTCGGCGCCGGTGTAGTCGAAGCCGCCGGCGGTCTCGATGAGCATGTTGAGGCTCATGAGCAGGCCGAAGGCGTTCTCGCGGCGCTCGTCGTCGATGAGCGCCTCGTAGGCGATGAAGGCCCCGCCCGGCGGAAGGGCGCGGTAGACCTTGGCGATCAGGGCCTTCTTCTGCTCCAGGCTCCAGTCGTGGAGGATGTGGCCCATCACGATCACGTCGGCCTTCGGCAGCTCGTCCTTGAAGAAGTCGCAGGTCGCGAATGCCAGCCGCTCGGAGAGCCCGGCCTGGGCGACGTACTCCCGGAAGATCGGCTCGACCACGGGCAGGTCGAGCCCGGTCCCGCGCAGGTGCCGGTGCGCGAGGGCGATCGTGACCGGCAGCGCTCCCTGGGCGGTGCCCACGTCGAGGAAGGTGCGGTAGGTCTTCCAAGGGAACTTCGCGGCGATCGCCCGCGCCGGCCCCAGGCTGATCCCCGTCATCGCCTTGCAGAACTCCTTGAGCCGGGCCGGGTCCCGGTAGAGCTCGTCGAAGAGGTCGCCGCCGCGCTTGGACTCGTTCTGCTGGCGGCCGGTCTTGAGCCCCTCGGTGAGGGAGCCCCAGACGGGGTAGAGGCGGCTGTTGGCCATCTCCAGGATGCCGCCTACATAGGAAGGCTTGCCTTTGTCGAGGAACAACGCGGTCTCCGGCGTGTTCGAGTAGATGCCGCCCTTTCGCTGGAGCATGCCCAGCGAGACCAACGCGTCGAAAAAATCGCGGGCGGCGCGGGGGTGGAGGCCGAGGGCCTTGCGCAGGGACTCGAGCTCGCGGGGCTTCTTGGCCAGCTCGCTGAACACGCCCAGCTCGACGGCGCTGAGCAAGGTCTTCGAGCCCCAGAAGGCCATGCCGAGCTGCATGATGTTTTCCGGGGTCGGGCGGGTCTTGGTCTTTGAGCTCACGGTCGATATCTTACAAAACGCCAGAGGCCGGCCCCGTCCCGAAAGCGGGGGACGGGACCGGCCCGGCGCTCAGGCCGCGGCGGGCTGGGA
>DATLOS010000139.1:0-2910 GCA_035536155.1 Elusimicrobiota bacterium | reverse complement strand
CGCCCGCTTCTGCCTTCGCCCGCCTCGCCCGAGGCGCGCGAGGGATTCGCTCTGGACTGGGCGATCGAGAACCTGGAGGTCCTGCTCGAAGCCGCGCGCGCGCCCCTGGAGCGCCTAGCCGCGCGTCTCGAGCGCAGGGGCCAGTCCTGCCGCGCCCTGCGCGCCGAGTTCGAGCTCGAGCCCTACGGCAAGGACGCCCGCGCGCTCGATTTCTCCGCGCCGACGCGCGAGCCCGCAAGATGGCTCGAGCTCCTGCGCCTTGAGCTCGCGGCGCGCCCCCCGGCGTCCGGGGTCTGCGCCCTGTCCTTCTCGGCCGAGCCGGACGCCGCGCGCGCGGCCCAGCTCTCCCTCTTCGGGCCCGCGGCGCAGTCGCCCGACGCGCTCTCCGCATTTCTGGCGAAGCTGGCGGCCTTGCTGGGCCCCGGACGCTCGGGGTCCCCGGCGCCCGTCGACAGTCCGCGCCCCGAGCTCTTCGCCGTGGAGCCCTACGACCCGCCGCCGCCGCCCGAGGTGCGCCCGCCGGCGCGGGAGATGCCGGCCCGGCTCAACTGCGCCCTGCGCGCCCTGCGCCCCTGGGTGGAGCTCGAGGTCCTGGACGGCGAGGACGCGCGCCCCCGGTCGGTGAGCGGGCGCGGCATCGCGGGGACCGTGCTCGTCGCCAGCGGACCTTGGCGCATGGAGGACGGCTGGTGGGGAGACGCGCCCGCGGCGCGCGACTTCTGGGACGTCCTCCTCTCCGACGAGGCGGTGTACCGGGTCTTTCGCGACCGCCTCACCGGGCGCTGGTACGCCGATGGCATCTACGATTGAGTACGCCGAGCTCCACGCGGCCTCCGCCTTTTCCTTCCTAGACGGGGCTTCGCTGCCGGAGGACTTGGCCGAGCGGGCCAAGGAGCTCGGCCTGCCGGCCGTGGCGCTCTGCGACCGCGACGGCCTCTACGGCGCGCCGCGCTTCTACAAGGCGGCAAAGGCCTTGGGTGTCCGTCCTCTCGTCGGCGCGGACGTGACCCTCGAGGAGGGCTCGGTCACGCTTCTCGTCGAGTCGCGCGCCGGCTACCGGAACCTCTGCCGCATGCTCACCGCGGGCGCGCTATCGCGGCCCAAGGGGGAGGCGCGCGTCCCCTGGGACCTTCTGGGCGCGCACGCCGAGGGGCTGCACGCGCTCTCCCGCTCGCCGGAGCTGCTCGGCCGCCTGCGCGAGCCGTTTCCAGGTCGGGTCTACGCCGAGCTCCAGCGCCACCATCTGCGCGAGGAGGAGCGGGAGAACCGCCGCCTCCTGGCCTTGGGCCTGCCTGTCGTGGCGACGAACGGAGCCCGCTTAGCCCGACCCGAGGACAAGCCGGTCTACGACGCCCTCTGCTGCGCGCGCTGGAAGACCACCCTCGACGCGGCGGGCCGCCGGCTCGAGGCCAACGCGGAGCGCCGGCTCAAGAGCCCGGCCGAGATGAGCGCGTTGTTTCGCGACCTTCCGCAGGCCCTGAGCGCCAGCGCCGAGCTGGCGCGGCGCCTCGAGTTCACCTTGGAGGACCTGGGCTATCGCTTCCCCGATTTCCCGCTCCCGCCGGGGGAGACGAACGACTCGCATTTGCGCCGCTTGGTGGCGGAGCGCGTTTTGGGGCGCTTCCATCCGGTCACGCCCAAGGTCCACGCCCAGCTCGAGCACGAGCTCGCCGTCATCGCCAAGCTCGGGCTGGCGGGCTACTTCCTGATCCTCTGGGAGATCGTCGAGTTCTGCCGGCGGGAGGATATCATGGTCCAGGGCCGCGGCTCGGCCGCCAACTCCGCGGTGTGCTACGCCCTGGGCATCACGGCGGTGGACCCGGTGAAGATGGACCTACTATTTGAGCGCTTCCTCACCGAGGAGCGCGGGGAGTGGCCGGACATCGACCTGGACCTGCCCTCGGGCGCGCAGCGCGAGAAGGTGATCCAGCACCTCTATGCCAAGTACGGCTCGCGCGGCTGCGCCATGACCGCCAACGTCATCACCTACCGCCCCAAGCTGGCCCTGCGCGAGGCGGCCAAGGTGATGGGCTACTCCCCGGAGCAGGTCGACCGCCTGGCCCGGCACATCGGCGAGCCGGGCACGCCCTGGGTGCGCGAGGCGGGGCTGGACCCCGAGGACCCGCGCCTCAAGAAGACCTTGGCGCTCTGGAGCCGCCTCCTCAACTTGCCCCGGCACCTCGGGCAGCACTCGGGAGGGATGGTCCTGGCCCAGGGCCGCCTCGACGACTACGTCCCGCTCGAGCCCGCCTCCATGCCCGGGCGCGTCGTGGTGCAATGGGACAAGGACGACTGCGCGGGGCTGGGCATTATAAAGGTAGACCTCCTGGGCTTGGGCATGCTCGCGGTGCTGGAGCAGGCCCTGCCCATGATCGAGCGCTGCGAGGGGGTGAAGGTGGACCTCGCCAAGCTCCCGCCCGACGATCCCGCGGTCTACGCCATGCTCCGGCGCGCCGACACCGTGGGCGTCTTCCAGCTCGAGAGCCGCGCGCAGATGGCGACCTTGGTCCGGCATCTTCCCGAGCGCTTCTACGACATCGTGGTGCAGGTGGCGATCATCCGGCCCGGCCCCATCACCGGGGGCATGGTGGCGCCCTTCTTCGCCCGCCGGCGCGGGGTTGCGCCCGTCGAGTATCCGCATCCCTGCCTCGAGCCCATCCTCAAGCGCACCTTGGGCGTGCCCATCTTCCAGGAGCAGCTCCTGCGCATGTCCATGGCGGCGGCGGATTTCACGCCGGGCGAGGCCGAGGAGCTGCGGCAGGCGATGGGGTTCAAGCGCTCCGAGGAGCGCATGCGCGCCATCGAGGTGCGCTTGCGCGAGGGGATGGCCCGCCGCGGCATCCCCCCAGCCGCTAGAGAGCAGATCGCCAAGCTCATCCGCTCCTTTGCGCTCTACGGATTTCCCGAGTC
>DATLOS010000138.1:0-2601 GCA_035536155.1 Elusimicrobiota bacterium | reverse complement strand
TCCAGGATGTCCTTGAGGCGGGAGTCGAGCGCGGCGCCGTCGCCGCCCACAGCCCCCTCATGGCCCTCCTCGAACTGCTCCCCGGCCTGCTCCCCGGCGGCTTCCTCCTCCGGGATGAAGATCTTGAGCGACTCGCGCAGGAGCTTCGAGGAGCGGATCAGCGCGTCCGCCGGCGTGACCGAGCCGTCGGTCCAGACCTCGAGGATGAGGCGGTCGTAGTCGGTGACCTGGCCGACGCGGGCGTTCTCCACGTCGTAGTGCACCTTCACGACGGGCGAGAACAGCGCGTCGACCGGGAGGAACCCGGCGGGCCAGTTGGCCTGGGACTGGATCTCCTCGGCCGGGACGTAGCCGCGGCCGCGGGAGATCTCGATCTCCATGTCGAGCTTGCCGCCCGGCTCGAGCGTCGCGCTCACCAGGTCCTTGTTGATGACCTCGATGTTCGAGTTCTCCTGGATCATCTTCGCCGTGACCGGGCCCTCTTTCTTGGCGTTGAGGTACACGATCTCGGGGCCGTTGGAGAAGAGCTTGAGGCGGAGCTTCTTCAGGTTGAGGAGGATGTTCATCACGTCCTCGCGCACCCCGTTGAGCGCCTGGTACTCGTGCCGGGCGCCCTCGATGCGCACGCCGGTGACGGCCGCGCCCTCGAGGCTGGAGAGGAGCACGCGGCGCAGGGAGTTCCCGACCGTGTGGCCGTAGCCGCGCTCGTACGGCTCGGCGACGAACTTGGCGTACGTCTCCGACATCGTCTTCTCTTCGACGGCGAGCTTCTGCGGCAGAATCAGTTCCTTGTAGACCACGTGGTTATCCTCCTACCTCTACGTTAAACTCAGGCCTTCTATTACCGCGAGTAGTACTCGACGATGAGCTGGTCGTTGACCGGGAAGGACGTCTCTTCCCGCGCCGGCTCGCGCAGCAGCTTGCCCCACAGCTCCGCCTCGTTGAACTCCACGAAGGACGGGCGCAGGCTCTTGCGCTTGGCATGATCGAGCGCGAGCTTCACGCCGACGTTCTCCTTGAGCTTCGGGCTCAGGGCGATCACGTCCCCCACCTGGACGTGGTAGGAGGGGATGTTGATCACCGCGCCGTTCACCTTGAGGTGCCCGTGCAGCACGAGCTGGCGCGCGGTCGCGAGGCTCGTGGAGAAGCCGAGCCTCCGGACGATGTTGTCGAGCCGGGTCTCGAGGAGGGCCATCAGCACCTGCGCCGTCGAGGCCTTCGACTTGGTGGCCTGCGCGACGAGGCGCTTGAACGGCGTCTCGGTCACCGAGATCATGCGGCGCAGCTTCTGCTTCTCGCGCAGCCGGATGGCGTATTCCGAGGGCTTGCCGCGCTGAGGCTTGGCCAAGCCCGGAGGGGTCGGCCGGTTCTCCAGCACGCACTTGGTATAGCACTTCTCGCCCTTCAGAAAGAGCTTGGTCTGCTCGCGGCGGCAAAGCCGGCAGACGGGTCCGATATAGCGCGCCATGTTACACTCTCCTCGCTTTCGGCGGGCGGCAGCCGTTGTGGGGGATCGGGGAAACGTCCTTGAGGCTGAGGACCTGGAGGCCCGCCGCCTGGAGGGCGCGGATCGCGGTCTCGCGTCCCGGCCCGGGGCCCTTCACGAACACGGCGACCTGCTTGACGCCGAGCTCGACGGCCCGCTTGCCGACCTTGGCCGCGGTCATCTGCGCGGCGAAGGGGGTGCCCTTCTTGGTGCCCTTGAAGCCCGAGCCGCCGGCGGACGCCCAGCAAAGGACGTGGCCGCGGTCGTCGGTGATCGAGACGATCGTGTTGTTGAAGGAGGACTGGATGAAGACCTTCGCGAAGGTCACCGACTTCCAGGACTTCTTCGCGCCGCGGGCGGCGGGCGCGGACTTCGCCGCCGAGGCCGCTTCGGGCGCCGCGGCCGGCGTCGCCGCCGGGGCCGCGTTCTGCGTGTTCTCTTCTGCCATGTTCTTAGACTCTCCTAGTTTCCCTTAAAGTCTCACTTCGCCGGCGCCGCGCCCTTGCCCGAGCCGACCGTCTTGCGGCGGCCGCGGCGGGTGCGCGCGTTGGTCTTGGTGCGCTGCCCGCGCACCGGCAGGTTGCGGCGGTGCCGGACTCCGCGGTAGCTGCCGATCTCGATGTAGCGGTGGATGTTCTGCTGGACCTCGCGGCGCAGCTCGCCCTCCACGCGGTACTCCTTGGCCAAAATGGAGTTCAAAAGACCCACCTGGTTCTCGGTGAGGTCCTTCACCCGGGTCTCCGGCTTGATCGAGCCGCTGAGCTTCTCCAGGATCTCCAGGGCGGTCTTGCGGCCGATCCCGTAGACGTACTGGAGCGCGACGTCGATGCGCTTGTTCTTCGGAAGGTCGACTCCTGCGACGCGTGCCATATTCTACCTCGCTTATCCTTGACGCTGCTTGTGGCGGGGGTTGGAGCAGATGACGCGCACAACGCCCGCCCGCTTGATGACTTTGCACTTCTGACAGATCGGCTTCACGCTGGCTCGGACTTTCATTTTATCTCTCTCGGTAGACGATGCGGCCTCGGGTAAGATCGTACGGGGAAAGCTCGACTTTGACGCTGTCGCCGGGCAGGATCTTGATGTAGTGCACGCGCATCTTTCCGGAGATGTGC
>DATLOS010000137.1:0-4527 GCA_035536155.1 Elusimicrobiota bacterium | reverse complement strand
GCGCGGACCTGCCCGCCGCCGAGCGGGAGGCCCTCCTCGACGCCGTCTTCGCCTCGCCCGAGGCCGCCGCGGCCCTGCGCTCCTCGGGACTGACGTCCCGGCTCGAGAAAGACCCCCCGGCATCGGTCGCCCGCAAGCTCTACGCCCCGCTCCTGGGCGCGGGAAATCCGATCCTCGAGAGCGCCTCGGTGCAGCGCGCCGCCCGGGAGCGCGATCGCGAGCTGCGCGCTCAGAGGCGCCGGGACCTGGCGCTGTACTCCCTCAAGAGCGCCGCCCTCGCGGCCGCCGCCTTCGCCGCCCACTACGCGATCGCGACGCTCGGCTTCAACCTGGCGGGCGCCACTTTGCTCGCCGCCGCGCTCAACGTCGGCCTCTGGAGCGCGCGCGGCCGCATGAGTCCGATCACGATCGCCGCGAGCGTCCTGAGATTGATCCTGCGCCCGTTCCGACGGCTCCCCCACGCGCTGCTTTGGCCCTTGCGCATGCTGGGCCGCGCGTCCAAGATGCTCAATCCCGCGCCCATCTCGGGAAGGCGCCGCTTCCTCCTCCAGGCCGGAGCCACGGCGGCCCTGATCGCGGCGGGCGGCGCCTATCCCTTCATCGAGGAGGAGCTGGAGGAACGGGCGTTGGAGGCGCGCCTGGGCCCGGCCCGCGAGCGCGCGCTGCGCCGCCTCCTGGCCCTGCAATATCCCGACGGGGGCTGGGGGGTGGGCATGGTCCACCATCCCGGGTGGGACAGCACCCACATGCGGGTGCCCATCACCGCCATCGCCGTCAAGGCCCTGCGCGGCGCCGGCCGGGGCGAGGCCGAGACCGCGCGCGGCGAGCGCTACGTGCGCGACAACATGCTCCTCAGCCAGGAGGAGCTCGAGGCGCGCGGCGAGACGTTCAGCGGCAACCACGACCAGCCCTATACCCTCGCCTACGCCTTGAACCTCCTCCTCGACCGCCACGAGGCCGCCCCGGCGGGAACGCCGGCGCGCGAGGCGGCCCGCCGGGACGTCCTGCAGATCCTCGACAAGATCGGCCCGGCCTCCTGGCGCTACTCCAACGACGGAGGCATGGCCACCTTCCAGCTCATGCTCATCGGCGAGGCCCTCCTGCGCGCGAAGAACGCGGGCTTCGAGCTTCCGCAACGCCGCGCCCCGGCGATCGACGCGCCGGCCCCGAAGCCCCACCCCTTCGAGTTCTTCATTCGCCCGATCGAGCTGCCCATCCTGCCGCCGCTGCCCCCGCTCCCGGAGATCGCGCCGGCTCGGCCCGCGCGCGCGACGCGTCCGGTCGGGGCCAGGCCCGCCGCGGCGGCCGCCCCGGCCCCGGACGTCCTCTCCTCGGTCCTCGACACCCTGGAGCGCTCGCGCCAGGAGGATGGGACCTACCCCTACCATACGCACGAGAGGACCCAGGGCGCCGAGGCGATGGGGCGGACGGTCGCGGTGGAGTACCTCCTCTTCAAGGCCGGCCGCTCCAGCCCCGAGCGCCTGCGCAAGGCCCTCGACCTCTTTCTCGCCAACCGCCGGGAGATGGAGCGGCGTATTCTCCCCTCGTCCGAGGTGACCCACGATTACTCCCGCCACGGCTGGGCGAAGTACTACTACCTCTATGCCATGACCTGGGCGGCCCAGGCCTTGGCCGAGCCCGCGATGCGGGGCTCCTGGGCCCGCCGGCAGGCCCGGGAGCTGAGCCAGGCCCTGCTCAACCTCCAGGGCGAGGACGGCAGCGTGGTGGACAGCCGCGAGGCCACCGGCCCGGCCTACGGGACGGCCTCGACCTTGCTGATCTGGGACCTGCTCGCCAAGGTCCGAAAACCCATTTAAATCGTTATTTTTGCCATTTTTTGACCAAAATAGCCCAAAGTCCTAGGACCAAAGGCCCGTGCGAAGCCCCCGGCCGAGGCCTATCCTAAAGACATGGCGGCTACAAAAAAGCGACCCGGGGGACCCACTTTACAGGGTCGAAAACGTGCTATAGTGAAAGCGATGCGTATCGCCGAGACCCGCTTGGCCGGGGGGTGGCTGATTTTGGGCCTATTGCTTCCCCCGGCGTACTGCCAGCCCCTGGCCGAGGCCAGCCTGGGCCATGCCGGCGTCCGGCTGGCGGCCCCCCGCCCGGCCATCCCCTACTCCGCCATCTTCCCGGGCCCTCGCTTCCTTAAAGAAACCCGCCGCCGGCGCGCCACCCCCTCCGTCCGGGAGGCCCGGGCCTACCAGCACACCTTCCGGGTCCTTCTTTCCCACCCGGAGACCACCGATCCCTACGATTCCATCATCCTGCGCCATGCCACGGAGCACGGCCTCGACCCCCGCCTGGTCAAGGCGGTGGTCGCGGCGGAGTCCGAGTTCGACCCGGGCGCGCGCTCCCCGAGCGGGGCCCTGGGCCTCATGCAGCTCATGCCCGCCACCGCGGCCGAGGTGGGCATCCCCGCCCGGCGCCTGCATGAGCCCGAGGCCAATATCGCGGCCGGGACGTCCTACCTCGAGGTCCTCTTCGCCACGGCCTGGAAGCGCTACAACATGCAGGGCGTCCCCTACTCCGAGTCTCCGATCTGGCTGGTCCGGCGCGTGCTGGCCGCCTACAATGCCGGCCCGCGCCGGCTCATCCACCCCCGCGGCGCCGCCCCGGGCTACGTGGACAAGATCCTCCTCTACTACCAGTCGGCCGTGACCGACATCCGCCGGCCCAGCGCCAAGAGCCTCTTCTCCTCCGTTCCCCGCGACGAGCGGCTCTTCTAGGCCCCCGGGCCCTTGCGTCCTCTCGGGCGCGGCGCCATATCCCAGGTGCCGGAGTCAGGGGGAACCGATGTCCCGAGCGACTCGCCGCGCCGCGATGTTCTGCGCTTGGACGCTGCTGTCTTCGGCCGCGCGGGCGGCCGACCCGGTCCAGCCGACGACGCCGCCGCCCGTCGGCCCATCGGGTCCGGCGCATGCGCTCGCCGCGACCGGGCAGGGCTCCTGCGGCGATCTGACCGGCAAGCTCGACGGCATCCGCGCCCAGCTCCACGGCCTGAGGCAGCAGAAGCAGCAGCTCCGGGATCAGCTCCATCAACTGCGCGACCAGGCGGAGGGCCTGCAGCAGGAGCTGCAGAGCATCCAGCAGGGCGGGGTCCCGAAGGACGCGGCCTCGATCCAGCAGAAGATCGCCACGGTCAAGTCCCAGATCAAGGGCATCGTCCAGCAGGTGGACGCCATCAAGGCCACGATCACGGGCTTGAAGGGCCAGGCCCAGGCCCTCAAGACGGACTTCGAGCAGCTATGCCCCAAATGATGGCGCGCCTGGCCGAGCCCGGACCGCTGCTGGCGGTCTTCGTCGCCGTCTCAGCGGCGATGGTGGGTATGGAGCTGCGCATGACGGAGTCCGCCGCCCCGCCGCCTCGCTACGCCGACCGGAGCGCCGAGCCCGCGCCAAAGGCCGCTCCAGCACCGGCGCCGCCTAGGAAATCCGCCGTCCCGCCCGCTTCCGAGCGCCTGCTGGACGCGCCGGCGGCCTATTCGCGGGAGAAGGAAGAGCGCCTGCGCGAGCGCGCGGCGGCCGAGCTCGCGGAGTCGCTGGACGCGCGGCAGGACGCCCAAGACGAGCTTCAAGAGGCGATGGAGGCGCGCGAAGAGGCAAGGCGGGCCCAGAAGGCGCGCATGTGACCCTGTCCCGTAAGGTTCTGCGCGCCGGGGCCTGCGCCCTGCTGTGCGCTTGGCTCCCGGGAATCGGGCGCGCGGACGACGCCGACCAGCCCCGACCGCGCAATTCCACTTCCGTGGGCGCAGCGGGCGGGCTATTCGCTCCTCGCCTGCTCCCCCAGGATCCGCCCACGACCACCGCGCCGCCACCAACGGGAGGCAGCCTACCCACCAGCATCACGGTTCCCGGGGGAGACCGGCGGGAATTCAATTACTCTCCATCCGCTTCTCCGGCGCCCACGACGCCCATAAATGCGGCTCCGAGGCAGGAGAACCGAGAAGGCAGGCTCCCCGAAGGCCAAAGCGGCGCCGTCACCCAGCCTACGCCGGGAACCCGGCCGCCCACGGGCAACGCTCCGGAAACCGGGCCGAAGAGTTCGAGTCCGCCGGTCGGCGAGAAATCCGGCGACGCCCTTCATCCCATCGTCAGCCTGATCTCGGGCATCGTCTCTCCGCTCAAAGGCGCCCTTCCCTCGGCCGCCGACCCGCAGAAGCTTCAAGAGCTCTATGACAAGGCCAAGGCCGGCAAGCCCCTCGCCGCCGAGCCCCCGGACTCCGCGAAGCCCGATGAAAAAGGCGTTTCCGCGGACCCCAAAGAGAAAAAGAATCTCACCCTGGATGAGATGGAGGACGCGGCGAAAAAAGCGGCCAAGGCCGACCGCGACCGCATCGGAAGCAGCGAAGAACCCCCTCCTCCCTCCGAAACGCCCAAGAAGAAGAAGGGCCCCGCGCCGGGCGAGATATTCGTGGCCCGCGCCAGCGATGGGAGCGGCTATTACTACTATCTCAAGGGCGCGGATTCCGGCAGGACGTTCGGCCGCTTCGTGGACGGCTCCAAGGTGCTGGGCTGGAGGCT
>DATLOS010000136.1:0-3292 GCA_035536155.1 Elusimicrobiota bacterium | reverse complement strand
CGAAGATCAGGACGCTCACGCGCCCGGACCCTCGACGGCCGCCCCGCTCTCCCGCCAGCCGCGAAATCCCCCCGCCAGGGAGAGGACGTTGCGATATCCCATCTTCTGGATGCTCTCCGCCGCCAGCGCCGAGCGAAAGCCGCCGCCGCAGTAGAGGATCAGCTCTGCGCCCCGATCGGGGTAGAGCTTCTCGATGTCGCGCTCAAGGACGCCGCGGCCCAGGTGCCGGGCGCCCGGGATGCGCCCCTTCTCCCACTCATGGTCCTCGCGCACGTCGACGAGGACGACGGGCTCCTTGCGCGCGAGGCGCTCGCGCAGCTGCGCGATGGTGAGCTCGCGCACGCCGGCGCGCGCGTCCTCGACCAGCTTCAAGAAGCCCGGGGAATGCTCCACACGCAAACTATAGTCCGCTTCGGAGCGTTTGGCAATCGCCGAGAAATGGGGAAAAAAAATTCCAGGGAACCCGTGGCGCGTACGGGATTTGAACCCGTGATCTCTGCCTTGAGAGGGCAGCGTCCTAGGCCGCTAGACGAACGCGCCACGCGTTCCCCGGCTACGACGGATTATAACACTTTAACGGCCCGTCAGTCGCCCTTCGAAAGGCGCTCGAGCTCCTCCAGCGTCCGGTCCAGCGCCTGTAGCCGCTCCGGCCCCAAATCGATGGTGAAATCGCCGAAGCGCGCGGCGATCTTTCCCGACGCGCGCAGCTCCCGGAGCGCGGCGATGAGCTTGCCGATGTCCTCCTTGGAGTAGACCGCCCGCCGGAAATGCTCGCGCCAGAACCAATCGCCGTCGTCCTGGCGGCCGACCAGGCCGGTCTTGGCCAGGACGGCGTTGAGGTCCCCGTCGATGGCGGCAAGAAGGACGATCAAAGACTCGCTCACGGCGTCGGAGCGCGCCATGTCCTTCTCCCCGGGGTAGATCCCCAGGCGCCGGCCCGCGTCGAGGTAGACCGTCAGCGCCTCCGCCTTCGCCAGGAGCCGGCTCTGCTCCTCGTTCAAGGTCCCGCGGCGCGCCGCCTCCGCGCGCAGCGCCGCGCGCACGGCCAGCAGGTCCGAGGCGCGGTACGACCAGCGCGGACGCTCCGCGCCGCCCCGCTCGGCGGCGAGCAGGCCCTTTTCGAGCAGCTCCCCGCGCAGCGCGTCGCCCGGGAAAGCGGCAAGGGAAAGCTCGACCAGGTGACTCGCCTGGTAGCTCGCGTGCCGGCGCAGACGCGCGCCCAACGCGGGCGCGGCGTCCGGCGGCGCTGCGTCCAGGAGCGCCGACATACCGTCGGCCTCGCGGCCCTTCTCGGACAGGCTCCGGAACGCGCGGTCCCAGAGAAGGTTCGTCTCCGCCGCGTCCCGCAGCCGGCCGCTTGCCGAGCCCAGGTCCCGGGCTAGGAGGCGCACGATCCAAAGCTGGGTATCGGGCACCCCGGTGAGCTTCTCCTGCGCGGCCGCGAGCTGCTGCAGGAACACGTCGCCGCCGGCATCGACGCGCAGAGCCAGCGCGCGCTCCGCCGCCGAGCGCTCCTCGCTCCCCGAGGCCGCGGCCTTCCTCAATAAGCTCGCCGCGCTGCCCTCCAGCGCGCCGCGCGAGTGGAAACGGGCGAGAAGGTCGTCCGAGAGCTCGAGCAGGTCTACCACCTTGTCCCGGTCGTACATATCGAACGAATCGGGACCCCCGCGCGGCGCGCGAAGGGCGGCCGCGAGCGCGACGCGCAAGCCCTCGAGGTCGGCGCGCGAGTAGCTCGCGCCGGCGGGGTCCCACCCGCTGCTCTTGAGCGCGCGGCGCAGGAAGCCCTTCCGGCTCTCGTTGAGCGGGTGGTCGTCGATCTTCTCCAGCGCCTCGTTCACGTATTCGGCCGAGCGCTCGCCCGCGCTGCTCCCGTCGCGGATGCCCGCCAGGGCGCCGTCGCGCAGAAGCTCGGCCGTCCGCGCCCGGGCCGAGGCGAGGAACGCCCGCGTCTCGGCCCCGCCTCCCGCCGCCTGCGCCCGGGCCAGGTCGCGGTCGATCTGCCGGAGATGGAATAGGGAGAAACCGCTGTAGCGCACCCGCGGCTCCCGGTAATCGGCCTGGAGCACGTTGGCGTCGAGGAGGCGGGCCTGGTCGGGCGGGGCGTCGGCGCGTTTTCGCCAGTCGTCGACCAGCGCGTACGCGTCCCCGTCCAGGACCCGGCCGGTGAGGCGCGTGAGCGCCGGGTGCGGGGAGAGCCCGGCCCGCTTCGAGGCCTCCAGCGCGGGGCGCAGCAGGCCCCAAGCGGCCTCGCGCTGGCTCGGCTCGTAAAGGGAGCGCAGGGCGGCGACGTCCTCGGCGAACTCGAGGGCCAGCTCCGGCGATACGGCGCGCCCCTCGGGCTTGCCCAGGAGGTCGACCAGCAGACGCGCGGGAAAAGGGTCCAGCCGGAAGCCGCCGCCGAAGCGCCTCTTCTCGATGATCTGCCAGCGCAGCAGGAAGAGGGCCTTGTCGGGGGAGCGGGCGAAGGCCTCGGCGACGGCCTTCTCGGCCTCGGCCTTGGCGTCCGCCTTCGCCTCCCAGCCGCCGCGGATCGCGAGTTGCCCGGACAAGACCGCGCCCTCCGGGCGCGGCCCGTCGGCGAAGCGCTCGAAGCGCGCCGCCTGCACCAGGTCCAGGACGGCCACGACCTCGCGCTTCTGGGCCAGGCCGAGGGGATAGGGGGCGCCCTCGCCCGTGGCGGCCATTCGGCCGAGGAGCGCGTCGAGCTTCGCCAGCTGCTCCCGCGAGTAGGTGGGAAAGAAGCTGCGCTGATAGCCCCTCTCCGAGAAGACGGCGGGGCTCAGGCCCGCCTTGCTCAGGAGCGAGGCCATGGGCGTCTCGTAGAAGCGGTTTTGCCCGAAGAGCCCGGCCAGTGCCGGGTTGATCTCCTCGGCCGCGAGATCGCCCGGAGCCGTGCCCTCGGGGATCCCCGCGCGCGGAGCCAGCGCCGCGAGCGCGTCCAGGAGGGCGGCGTTGGGCCCCCAGAACGCCGGCTCGGTCCGCGCCTCCCGCCGCAGGGTCTCGATCTGGCGCGCGGTATAGACCTGCCGCTCCAGAGGGTCGGAAAAGCGCTCGCGGGCCGGGAACGCGCCGCTCTTCTCCAGGCGCTCCCGCAGGCCGTAATGCCCCTGCCGGACCCGCCACATGAGCCCCCAGGTGAGATCGTAGACCCGGTTGCGCACGGCGATGGCCTCCGGGCTCTCCGGGCGCGCGGAGCCCAGGGCGTCCTCCAGGCCGCGCAAGCCGCGCTCCCGCGCGGCCGCGTCGTCGGTCAGCGTCCAATACATCTTGCCCAACTGCTCGTCCGCCCAGC
>DATLOS010000135.1:0-2972 GCA_035536155.1 Elusimicrobiota bacterium | reverse complement strand
CCAGCCTCTTCCAGAACGGCGGCGCCTGGGCGCCTTCCTCGGCGGGCTTCTGCTGCTTCCACGCCGCGATCGCGATCCGCAGGCCGATCAACGAGTACGCCAGGCCGGTGAGCGCGAAGGCGCCCGCCAACGCGAAGAGGGGCACGGAAGCCGCGGTGAGCGCGACGGTCGACGTGATCCCGAGCGCGCCGCCGTGGAGGACGAAGAGGCCCGCGCCGACGAGGACGAGCTCGAGCTTCTTGAGCCCGCTCGCCAGGAGGAAGTGGCCGGCGGCGCTGGAGCCGTAGCTCGCCTGGGGCGCCTCGGGCGCGGTCGCGCCCGGGGCCGGAGAATCCGTCCGCGGCGAGAGCTCGTTGGCGCGCAGGGCGCCGAGGGCGCCGCCGTCCGCGGGGACCGGATCGGCCGAGCCGTCGGAGGCGCGCAAGGCGGACGCGTCGAAGGCCCGCGCGGATGCCGCGTACGCGTTCGCGGGAGCCCGCTCCCCCTGGGAGGGCGCGAGGGCTTCCCCGATGGACTGCAAAGCCGCGCGCACCGGAAGCTCCTGGGGCGCCGCGGCGCGCGGCGCGGACTCGGCGGCGGCGAGCGCCGGCGCGGTTCTGGATTCCGGGATCGCGGCCGTCTCCGGAGCGGGAGCGGCTGGAGCGGCGAGCGCCGGCTCGACCCGCGCCGACGGCGCCTCGCCGGCGAGCGGGACCGACTCGAGCCCAACGGCGGGAAGCGTCAAGTCCGCCGCGACTCCGCCGGAAGAGAGGCCCGCCGGGGCGGCGATGGCGCCGAGCGCGGGGACTCCGCCGGCGGGGGCGGCCGCGCGGCTGCCCGTCACCGCGGCGGCGAGAGCGCTCCAGCAGCCGAGGCCGGGGGAAAGTAGGATCAGGCTGCCCGACAGGACCGCGGCGGCGACGCGCTGGAGACGGTGGCTCATCCGCGGATTCTTCCTTATTAAAGGAGAAAGGGGATGGTCCCTTTGGGTCCTTTGTGTCCGGCACTTAGACCTATACTTTTTTTCCCTCCTGGCCTAGGGGTTGTGACGGCGCGGATAAAGAGCTAAAATAAGCGGGTTCGGCGAGGATTTGAGCCAAATTGCCCCGGCCAGTCAGGGTGCTAAAGCGGCGAGGATTCCAGGGGTTGAGAGCGACCACGCCGAAAGCGTGGTCTTTGTTTTTATGGCCGACATAAAGGAACTGCTGAGCCGCCGCATCCTGGTCCTCGACGGAGCCATGGGGACCCAGCTCCAGGCCGCCGCCCTGACGGCGGCCGACTTCGGCGGGCCGGAGCTCGAGGGCTGCAACGAGAACCTGGTCCTGACCCGTCCGGACGTCATCTCCGGCGTCCACGCCCGCTACTTCGAGGCCGGCGCGGACATCGCCTCGACCAACACCTTCGGCGGCATCCGCCACGTCCTGGCCGAGTACGGCCTCCAGGACAAGGTCCGCGAGCTCAACGCGGCCGCCACGCGGCTGGCGAAAGCCGAGGCGAGCCGCTTCTCCACGCCGGACAAGCCCCGCTTCACGGCCGGCGCGCTGGGGCCGGGCACCAAGACCATCTCGGTGACGGGAGGGATCGCCTTCGACGAGGTGCGCCGCAACTACGCCGAGGCCGCCGAGGGACTGCTCGAGGGCGGCGCGGACCTGGTCCTCCTCGAGACCCAGCAGGACACGCTCAACATCAAGGCCTCGATCCTCGGCCTCCACGACGCCTTCGGCCGCGCCGGCCGCTCCTTGCCCGTCGTCCTCTCGGTCTCCATCGAGACCATGGGCACCATGCTGGGCGGGCAGACCGCGGAGGCTCTCGCCGTCTCGGTCGAGCACTTCGATCTCCTGGCCCTCGGCCTCAACTGCGCCACCGGCCCGGACTTCATGACCGACCACCTGCGGACCTTGGCCGGCCTGGCCCGCCTGCCCACGATCTGCTATCCGAACGCGGGCCTGCCCGACGAGCACGGCAAGTACAACGAGACCCCGGAGATGGTGGCGCGCAAGGTCGCCCGCTTCGCCGAGCACGGCTGGGTCAACATCGTGGGCGGCTGCTGCGGCACCACGCCCGAGCACATCCGCGCCGTCGCCGCGGCGGTCGCCGCCGCCAAGCCGCGGGCCATCCCGACCGCCCGCCGCTCCATGGTCAGCGGCCTCGAGGGCCTGACGCTCGAGGCCTCGCGGCGCCCCTACCTGGTCGGCGAGCGCACCAACGTGATCGGCTCGAAGCTCTTCAAGGACCTGATCGTGAAGGAAGGGCACGAGGAGGCTTCGGAGATCGGCCGCCGCCAGGTGCGCAACGGCGCCCACATCCTCGACGTCTGCCTGGCAAACCCCGACCGCGACGAGAAGACGGACATGATCCGCTTCCTCGACTTCCTCACCAAGAAGGTGAAGGCGCCGCTGATGATCGACTCCACCGATGCCGCGGTGATCGAGGAGGCGCTCAAGCGCTCCCCGGGCAAGGCCATCATCAACTCCGTCAACCTCGAGGACGGCGAGGAGCGCTTCGAGGCGGTGGTCCCGCTCGCCCGCGCCTACGGCGCGGCGTTGGTGGTCGGCACCATCGACGAGGACAAGCAGGCGGGCATGGGCGTGACCCGCGAGCGCAAGCTCGCCATCGCGCGCCGGAGCTTCGACCTGCTCACCCGGAAGTACGGCGTCGCCGCCGAGGACCTCTACTTCGACCCGCTGGTCTTCCCCTGCGCGACCGGCGACAAGAACTACTTCGGCTCGGCCGTCGAGACCATCGAGGGCATCCGCCTCATAAAGGAAGCCCTCCCCGCGGCGAAGACGGTGCTGGGCATCTCGAACGTCTCCTTCGGCCTGCCCGCCGCGGGCCGCGAGGTCTTGAACGCCGTGTTCATGCACCACTGCGTGCAGGCCGGCCTCGACTTGGCCATCGTCAACTCGGAGAAGCTGGCGCGCTACTCGACCATGCCGGCCGAGGAGAAGAAGCTCGCCGACGACCTGCTCGCGTTCCTCACCCCGATCGCGAAG
>DATLOS010000134.1:0-2251 GCA_035536155.1 Elusimicrobiota bacterium | reverse complement strand
GAGCGGCTCGAGGGCCATGCGCAGCTTGGCCGTCCAGGGAAGGAGGTCGGAGGCGAGGAAGGAGCGCAGCCGCGAGGGCGCCAAGAGCATGAGGCCCTCGGGAAAGCGCCGCAGCGCGCCCCGCGTGTAGACGAAGACGTCCTTGTCGACGGCGTTGGTCGGCAGGAGCCGCTCGGCCAAGCCCAGCTCCCGCGCCAACGCCAAGGCCTCCGGCTTGGCCGTGAGAAAGGAGTCCGGCCCGCCCTCGAGGACCAGGCCCTCGGCCTCCTCGCTCAGGATCTTTCCGCCCAGCCGGCGCGAGCCCTCGGCGAGCGTCACCTCCCAGCCCGGGTCCTTCGCCAGGTCGTAGGCGCAGGCCAGGCCGGCGATGCCGCCGCCCACCACGAGCGCGCGCTTTTTCCGGCGGGTCACGCCGCCGCCAGCGTCGACTCGACGACCTTGGCCAACGCCTCGATCAGGCGCGGGTCGTCGTTCAAGGCCTCGGCCCGGGCGAAGCGCATGCCGAGACGCTGGGCCTGCTCCCGGTAGAAGACGTCGTCGTCGTAGAGGGTCTCCAGGTGGTCGGAGATGAAGCCGATGGGAGAGATCGCGACGGCCTTGCGCCCGGCGGCGGCGAGCTCGTCGAGCGCGTCGGCGACGTCCGGCCCCAGCCAAGCCTCGCGGGCCGCGCCCGGCTTGCTCTGGAAGGCGAAGCGCCACTCCGACAAGCCCGCCGCCCGCGCCACCGCCTCGGCCGTCGCGCGCAGCTGCGCCGGGTAGGGGTCGCCCTCCGCCTCGATGCGGGCGGGAAGGCTGTGCGCCGACAGGATGACGGCCGCATCGGGACCCAGCGAATCGACGGCGCGCCGGGTCTTGTCGGCCAGCGCCTCGCGCAAGACCGGCTGCTCGTGCCAGGCGCCCGCGCGGAGGACCTCGAAGCCCGCCCCGCTCTCGCGGACCGCGGCCTCCAGCTTCTGGAAGTAGGCGCCGGTGCTCATGCCCGACTGGTACGGGGTCAGGGGGAGCGCGACGACCTTCTGAACGCCCGCGAGAGCGTCCACCGCGGAGCGTATCGTCGGGGCCGAGTGCCGCATGCCCACGACGACGCGGAAGTCCGCGCCGAGCCGGCGGCCCAGGGTCTGCGCCTGCTTCTTCGTGATGTCGATGAGCGGGGAGCGGCCGCCGATGCGCCGGTAGCGCTGGTCCAGGTCCGCGAGGAGGGCGGGCGGCACGGGCCGGCCGCCCAGGATGTCCTGCAGGTAGGCGGGCAGCTCGGCCAGGCTCTCGGCCGCGCCGTAGGCCATGAGCAGGACCCCGACCGGGGTCCGGCTCACCGGGCCGTCGCCCGGCGCACCCAATCCACGACGGCGCGGACGTTGCCGACCGGGGTCTGGGGCAAAATTCCGTGGCCCAGGTTGAAGATGTGCCCGGGCTTGCCGCCCGCTTCTTTCAGGACGCGCAGCACCGCGCGCTTGAGCTCGGGGCGGGGCAGGAAGAGGTCCGTCGGGTCGAGGTTTCCCTGGATGGCGCGCCGGCCCACGCGCCGCCACGCCTCGCCCAGCGGCAGGCGCCAGTCCACGCCGACCACGTCGCCGCCGGCGTCGCGGAACTCCTCGAGGAAGTGAGAGGTCCCGGTGCCGAAGTGGATCACCGGCACGCCCGTCGCGGCGGCGCGCTTGAGGACCGCCCGGGAGTAGGGCTGCACGTGGCGCGCGTAGTCCTCGCGCGAGAGGGCGCCGGCCCAGCTGTCGAAGAGCTGGAGCGCCTGGGCGCCGGCCTCCGCCTGCGCGGCGAGGAACTCGCCCGCGACCCCGGCGAGCGTCGACATCAAGCGGCGCCAGAGCGCGGGCTGCGAGCGCATCATGAGCTTGGTGTGGCGGTAGTCGCGGGAGGGGCCGCCCTCGATCATGTAGCTGGCGAGCGTGAAGGGCGCGCCGGCGAAGCCGATGAGCGGGACCTTCCCGTCGAGCTCGCGGCGCACCAGGCGGATCGCCTCCAAGACGTAGCCCAGGCCCTCGCGCGGGTCGACCGGCCGCAGGCGGGCCAGCTCGCGCGCGCTCCGGATCGCGGGCGAGAGCGCGGGGCCCTCGCCTTTGACGAACTCGACGCGCACGCCCATCGGGCGCAGCGGGAGGAGGATGTCGGCGAAGAGGATGGCGGCGTCGACGCCCAGGATGCGGACCGGCTGGAGCGTCACCTCGGCGGCCAGCTCGGGGGTCTTGCACAGGGTGAGGAAGTCCGCCTTTTCGCGGATCGCGCGGTATTCGGGGAG
>DATLOS010000133.1:0-2068 GCA_035536155.1 Elusimicrobiota bacterium | reverse complement strand
CGCCCCGACTCGCGCGGCGTCGTCGTTGCGCAGAACCGCATCCTGGAGAAGATCTTCCTGCGCGACGCCGGGCTCGCCACCGCGCCTTTCGCGCCCGTGACCTCCGAGATGGAGCTGGAGTCGGCGTGGGCGGCGGTGGGGTCTCCCGCGCTCCTCAAGACCGCGCGCCTGGGCTACGACGGGAAGGGCCAGGCCGCGGCGGGCTCCCTGGACGAGGCTCGCCGCGCCTGGAAGGCCTTCGGCGGAAAGCCCTGCGTGCTGGAGAAACGCGTTCCCCTCGACGTCGAGCTCTCGGTGGTCCTGGCCCGCGGCGCGGACGGGGCCTGCGCGGCGTTCCCGGCCGCCGAGAACCGGCACCAATACGGGATCCTCGACGTCACGATCGTCCCCGCCGACGTCCCCGGCGCCCTCGCCCGCGAGGCCGAAGACGCGGCGAAGCGCATCGCGGAAAAGCTCGACTACGTGGGCGTGCTGGCCGTCGAGTTCTTCGTCTCCGACGGCAAGCTCCTGGTCAACGAGATCGCGCCCCGCCCCCACAATAGCGGTCACTACACGCTCGACGCCTGCGCCACCTCCCAATTCGAGCAGCAGGTCCGCGCCTTGTGCGGCCTTCCGCTCGGCGATTGCCGCCTGCTGACCCCGGCCGTCATGGTGAACCTATTGGGCGACCTCTGGCCCGAGGGCGGCCAGCCCGCCTGGGAAGCCGTGCTCGCCAATCCCGGCGCCAAGCTCCACCTCTACGGCAAGGCCGCGGCCCGCCCGGGGCGCAAGATGGGGCACTTTACCGTGCTTGGGGCTGACCGCGACCGGGCGCTGGAAGACGCTCTTCGCATCCAAGGCGCGCTCCGCGGAGCTTTACAAAACACTTGACGTAAACTTTCCGTAATGCAACACTGGGGAAGGTGGACGCCCCGCGCTTCTCCATAACCCCCGAGCTCCTGCGCCTCATCGCCGAGGCCACCGAGCTGCGCGCCTGGATCGCCCAGGCGGTGGTGGACGTCCCCTGGCTGCCGCGCCTCCAGTCCGACGCCGCGGCGCGGCTCGCCCACTCCTCGACGGCGATCGAGGGAAACCCCCTCACTTTGCCCGACGTCCAGGCCCTCGCGCGCGGCGAGGAGATCGGCGCCCCGGCGGCGCCGCGGCAGGAGGTCCTCAACTACCTCGCGGCCATGCGCTGGATCTGGAGCGGGAAGTCCGGCGAGGCGGTGGGCGAGCGGGCGCTCCTGCGCCTGCACGCCATCCTCACCCACAAGATCTTGCCGCCCAAGGAGTCCGGCCGCTACAAGACCCGCCAGAACCGGGTGGCGGACCCGAACGGCAAGACCGTATTCTCGCCGCCTCCGCCGGCCCAGGCCAAGCCCATGACCCGAGCGCTCCTCGCCTGGCTCAACTCTTCGGAGGCCGGCAAGCTCCATGCGATCCTGGCCGCGGGGATCGCCCATCATTGGCTGGTCTCCATCCACCCTTTCTCGGACGGCAACGGCCGCGCCGCGCGCGCGCTGGAGTCCTGGCTCCTCTACACCCGCGGCTTCGACACGCACCATCTCTTCGCCCTCGACGAGTTCTTCTGGGCGGACCGGACCCGCTACTACGCGAAGATCCAACGAGCTCGAGAGCAGGACGGCGACCTCTCGCGGTGGCTCGAGTTCGTGGCAGAGGGCGTGGTCGAGACCTTGCGCCGCACGCGGACCCGGATCGAGTCTCTCCAAGTTTCCTCCCGCGCCCCGCGAATCGTCCTGACCCGACGCCAGGAGGAGGTCCTGCGCTTCGTGCGCGACCGGGGACGAGCGCGCTCCCCGGACTTGGAGGAAGCCTTCCGCCTCACCCGCGCCCGGGTCAATCAGATCCTGAAGCCGCTGGTCGACGCCGAGCTCTTAATAAGAGAAGGCGAGACCCGCGCGACTTCCTACCGCCTGCCGTAGCCCTTTTCCTCGGGAACTTTTCACCCCGGATGCTGTCCAACATCCTGACCGCTCGCGAGCGGCCGGGAGGACAGCCATGAAGATCGATCCGCGCCGCACCCTGCACCGCGCCCTGCTGGACGCGCACCGCCGGCTCGTGGTCTGGC
>DATLOS010000132.1:0-2210 GCA_035536155.1 Elusimicrobiota bacterium | reverse complement strand
GGAGCGGCAGCCATGGGTCTCCTGAAGGCCAAGCGGAACGGACAGCTGGTGGCGTACCGGCTCGACAAGGCGGCGGTCATCGTCGGGAGCGGCGAGAACTGCAACATCCGGGTCCCCGACGCGGGCCTCGTCACGCGTCATTGCCAGATCCTCAAGATGGAGAACGGCTACGTTCTGCGGGACATGTCCGGGGACGCCGGCACGTTCGTCAACGGCAAGAAGGTCAAGGAGCATCTCCTCTCCGATCGCGATCTCATCCAGGTCGGAAAGGAGCGGTTCACCTTCTCGGTCTCCGAGGGCGAGAACACCGCCCGCGTGGCGGTGAGCGTGGCGCCGCCGGCCGCCAAGCCGCCCACCGCGCGCGCCACGACGGGCAACACCAGCCGCCGGGTCGCCGCCGCACCGCCTCCGGCCGCCGCGCCCGCCCGCGGGAACACCGGGCGCATCGCCGCGCCGCCGCCCGCCGCGGGGGGCACCCAGCGGGTCAACAAGGGCACCCAGAAGCTCCAGAAGACCACCGGCCGCGTCGAGCAGGCCGGCGGCACCAAGAAGATCACCGCCCGGACGGCGGCGGCCATGGGCTACCAGACCAGCCGGTCGACGTTCGCGATGCCCTCCACCCGGAAAGGCAAGCTGATCGCCGTCGGCGCCGTCCTCTTCATCGGGCTCCTCGGCGGCGTCATGTACATGATCAAGGCGGGCCAGGTCGACCCGGAGAAGGTCAAGCGCGAAATGGCCGACCAGATGCAGGCCATCAACAAGAAGTACAAGCCCGACCAGATCATCGAAATCGACGCGGCCATCGAGGCGGTTCTCAACGAGCACCTGGCGGTGAAGCAGTATGTCAACCAGCTGTACACCAACATCGAGAAGGAGCACGTCAAGGTCCACCAGAGCGCCATCGACCTGAAGAAGGCGATGAAGGACGTGAACCCGTTCCTCTCGAAGTACGCCGGGATCAAGGCGAAGCCCGAGGAATACAAGAAGAGCGTCCAGAGCCTGTACGACGAGTGCAAGTCGCTCAACGACAACTTCGGCGGGACGATTCTCGGAGTCAAGCTCACCGAGATCCAGGCCGAGATCAAGAAGTTCATGGAGGATTACAAAGAGGATTCGTGGGAGCAGAAGATCGTCCCGCTCCAGGGCGAAGTCCGCTCGATGGCCAATAAAGGGGAGTTCGCCCCGGCCCTGGTGAAGATCGGGGAGTTCGGCGAGAAGTTCAAGGAGAAGGAAAAGCTGGAGCTCTTCAAGAAGCTCGAGGAGCAGCGCGCGTTCCTCGACCGCCAGTCGACGCAGTTCGTCAAGGACGAGGTCCGCAAGGGGCAGAAGGACGTTGGCGACGGCACGATCAAGAAGGAAGAGTTCAAGAAGAAGCTCGAAGGGTACCGGGGCGGTCTGGAAGGGTATAAGAAGGCGCTCGAAGCCCTGGAAGCGGCGATTTCGGCGATCAAGTAACGGGGCGAGCCGTTTTTGGGGAGACTGCCCGTTGAACACGGGCGGATGACCATGAGACAAGGTATGGACCGAGGCAGGTCGGGCCCCGACCGCAAGGGCACGTCGCGGGTGCAGAAGCCCGCGACGGGACGGATGAACGTCCAGGGTTCGGGCACGTCGCGACGCGACGCGCAGGAGCAGGGCACGCGCGGTCCGGCGCCCGCGCCGGACAACAAGAACACGCTCTACATCGGCATCGGCGGCGGAGCGCTGGTCTTCGTGCTGATCCTCGCGTTCATGCTGTCGGGCGGCGAGAGCCAGCAGAGTTCCGGCATCAGCTCGGACAAGATCGTCAACCGCGCCATCGAGCAGGCGACGCTCGCCTATCAGCGCGGCGAGTACCGCGTCGGCCTGGACATCTGCGAGACGGCCATGAGCGATCCCAAGGCCCGCAGGAGCGCCCGGTTCAACGCCCTCCAGGCGCTGGGCAGCTCGCTGAAGGCCATCATCACGCTGGACGCGACCGCGCAGTCCAAGGTCGGCGAGTTCAAGAAGAAGATCGAGCAGGCCAAGGCCGACCAGACCGCCATGGCGAAGGCCAACGACCTCTATGCCGAGTGCATCCGTCTCCTGGGCGAGTACGGCGCAACGACGTCGGCCAAGGACCTCCGGGCGATCAAGGAGGACCTGGGCCGGTGGGTCTCGACCGAGGGCCAGGGCAACTGGCAGAAGGACTACAACGTCACCAAGGCGCGGATCGAGAAGACGTTCCTCGG
>DATLOS010000131.1:0-11326 GCA_035536155.1 Elusimicrobiota bacterium | reverse complement strand
GCTCCTGCGCGCGAAGAACGAGCGCAACGTCCACGTGCAGGTGGTCCTGGACTCCTCCCAGGCCAAGCTGATGAAGCTCGACGACTGGTTCTCCTACAACGACTTCGACGTCAAGGTGGTCGCCGGACCGGACGACTTCGGCAACGTCATGTTCGAGAAGAACCACAACAAGTTCATGGTCATCGACGGCGCGCTCTCGGCCATGGGCTCCTACAACTACTCCGCCAACGCCGAGAACAACAACTTCGAGAACGTGAGCTTCGACGACGATCCGGCCCTGGCCGCGTTCTTCGTGGCCTACGTCCAGGTGCTCTACGACCTGGGCTGGAAGCCCTTCAAGCCCAAGACCCCGCCCGCGCGCGGCCGCGCCGGCGCCGAGTTCTTCGCCGCGCCGCTGAGCGCGCAGATGAGCGAGCGGCACGCGCAAGCCGAAGCGCTGAACTTCGAGTAGGCCGCGGGGCGACCATCCGGAGTCGGTCGTGCGGAGGCGCGGAGCAATCCCGAACCCGCGCCGAAGGCTCAACGCCGAGCGTACCGACGCAGGATGATCGCCCCGCGGCCTTGCGGCGCCGGAACGGCTAGCGCGCCGCGACGGGCGAGCGCTGGTGCGCCTCGCGGGACACGTAGAGCTGGTTGACGTAGTCCTGCACCATGCGGTCGGAGCAGAACACCGGCGCGGTGGTGCGGATCGCGTTCTTCATCACCTGCACCCAGCCCGCCGGAACCTGGTTGGCGCCGCGGTCGTAGTAGAGGGGGACGATCTTCTCCTCGAGGAGGTCGTAGAGGGACTTGGCGTCGGCCTTGTCCCGCTCCTCGGGAGCGACGTGCACGGTGGACGCGGGCGCCCAGCCGTTCTCGCGGTTGTAGCCCTCCTCCCACCAGCCGTCGAGGATGGAGAGGTTCGGCACCCCGTTCGACGCCGCCTTCTGGCCGCTGGTGCCGCAGGCCTCGAGGGGCGCCAGCGGGTTGTTGAGCCACAGGTCGCAGCCCTGCACCAGGTAGCGCGCCTTGTGCATGTCGTAGTCCTCGACGAAGGCGATGCGGCCGCCGAACGCCGGGTCGTGCGCCAGCTTGTAGACCTGGGAGATCAGGTTCTTGCCGCTGTCGTCGGCGGGGTGAGCCTTGCCCGCGAACACGATCTGCACCGGGCGCCAGAGGTCCATGAGGATCTTGCGCAGCCGCTCGAGGTCGCTCAGGATCAGGGTCGCGCGCTTGTAGCCCGCGAAGCGCCGGGCGAAGCCGATGGTGAGCGCCTCGGGGTCGAGCAGCGCGCCCCCGGCCAGCACCTGGGTCGCGTCGATGCGGTCGCGCATCCAGCGGCCGGTCGCCTTGGCGCGGACCATCTGGGTGAGCTCGCGCTTCGACTTCATGTGCGTGCTCCAGATGACCTCGTCCGGGACCTCGGAGATCTTCGACCACAGCTGGGCGTCGTTCTGTCGGTTCTTCCACTCCGGGCCGAGGTGGCGGTCGTAGACGTCGGACATGCCCTGGCTGAGCCACGTGGGCAGGTGGATGCCGTTGGTGACGTGCGAGATCGGGACCTGATCGACGGTCCGCTCGGGCCAGAGCTTGAGCCACATCTGCCGGGAGACCTCGCCGTTGCGCCGGCTGACGCCGTTGATCCGCCCCGCGAGGCGCAGGGCGAGCACGGTCATGTTCCAGCCCTCCTCGCCCGGCTCCTGCGCCAAGGCCATGAACCGCTCGAGGTCCATGCCCAAGGAGGGCCAGAAGCCGCGGAAGTACTGGTCGATGAGCTCCTTCGGGAAGACGTCGTGGCCGGCCGGGACCGGGGTGTGGGTCGTGAACACCGAGGTCTCCGCGACCTCGCGGGCCGCGTCCTCGAAGCTCTTGCCCTGCTGGACCCGCTCGCGGATGCGCTCGATGAGCAGGAAGGAGGCGTGGCCCTCGTTGGCGTGGTAGACCTGCGCGTCGACGCCCAGCGCCTTGAGGATGCGCACGCCGCCGATGCCGAGCACGATCTCCTGGCGCAGGCGCATCACCTTGTCGCCGCCGTAGAGGCGGCCCGAGATCTCCCGGTCGCCGGGCTGGTTCTCCTCGACGTTGGTGTCCATCAAATACAGCGGCACGCGTCCGACCTGGGCGCGCCAGACCTTCACGTGCAGCGACCAGCCGCCGAGCTCGAGCTTGAAGACGCAGGGCGAGCCGTCGGGCAGGCGCGCCGGCTGGACGGGGGCCGTGTTCCAGTCGATGTACTCGTAGTAGTTCTGCTGCCAGCCGTCGATGCCGATGCGCTGCTGGACGTAGCCCTGGGGATACATGAAGCCGACGCCCACGAGCGGCACGCCGAGGTCCGAGGCGCTCTTGCAGTGGTCGCCCGCCAGGATGCCCAGGCCGCCGGAGTAGATCGGAAGCGAGTTGTGCACGCCGAACTCGGCGGAGAAGTAGGCCACCGCGCCGCGGTGGTTGGGGTGCTTGGCCTTGAACCAGGTCTTGGCCGCGGCCATGTACTCGTCGAAGTCCGCCACCAGCGAGTCGTAGCGCTGGAGGAAGAGCGGATCCTTGGCGATAGCCTCGAGCCGCTCCGGCCGGCACTGCGCCAGCAGGCGCACCGGGTTGTGGTTGGTCTCGGACCAGAGGTTCCGGTCCACCTGCTTGAACAAGGCCCGGGCGCCCGGGTTCCAGCACCACCAGAGGTTGTAGGCGACGTCGCTCAAGCGGGCGACGCGCTTGGGCAGGCGGATGGTCGGGTTGTCGTTCATGGTTGGCTCCTAACGGGTTGTCTCAGGAAATCTCCGGCTCCTCGCGGCTCTCGCTTCGAAAGGGGTACTCGCGCTGGGTCGGGTCCTGGACGCCGCGGCTGCGCAGGAAGGCCGAGACGATGGCCTCCTCCGCCTCCCGCCACGTCGACTCGGGCGCGTCCGCGCCGACGTCCTGGGAGCCGCCGGCGATCATGCGGTGGCCGCCGCCGCGGTTGCCGCCGCCGAGCAGCTTCTTGAGCAGGCGCCCGGCCGCGCCCTCGGTGTCGTGCGTGCGCAGGGAGACGTGCAGGCGCCCGTTGAAGCGCCCGGTCGCGATGGACCACTGCATGCGCTCGTGGGTGAGGAGGAAGTCCGCGGTCTGCGCCACCTGGTCCGGGATCGCGATGGGCCCCAGGTTCACGCCGATGATGCCCCGCACGACGAAGGCCTCGCGGATGGAGCGCGCCAAGGTCTGGAAGAAGGAGGCCGGCCGCCGCGGGTTGGCGATGCGCCACAGATCGCGCATGTTCGCTTTCGACATGAACGCGCGGTAGACGTCCGCGTCGCGCCGCCCCGCCTCCCGGCCCAGGTTCTGGGTCTCGGAGCCGATGCCGTACACGATCGCCGTGGCCAAGGCGGGCGGGACGCGGACGCCCGACAGGAGGAGCGCCTCGCCCAAGAGCGTGGTGGTCGCGCCCACCGACTCGTCGATGATGGCCAGGTCGGCGGCGGTGTCCGGATGGCGCTGGTGATGGTCGATGAGGATGTCGGGATGGCGCCGGGGCGGAAAGCGGTTGTTGCGGAACGGAGCCTGCGTGTCCACGAGGGCGGCGTGCTCGTACTCGGCCAGCTCGCCCTTGCGCAGGGGATGAGCCGGCACGCCCAGGCTCTCCGCCATGATCCGGTTCTCGCGCCGGCCGATCATCCCGCCGTAGACGATGCGGGTGCGGATGCGGCAGAGGTTCTGCGCGAGGTGCGCGAGCGACCAGGCGCTGGCCATGGCGTCGGGATCGGGATGGTCGTGGGTGACGATGAGGAGCGGGCCGAGCCGCTTGCCCTTCTTCACCAGGTGGCGCAGCAGAGCGCGCGCGTGCCGGGCGCGGCCGATGTACTTCGTGCCCGGCGCCGCGGGCGTCATCATCGCCGCGCCCCCGCCGAGCCCGCGCCCGGGCGGGCCACCTCGACCTCGACCTCGGCGGGCGTGTAGTCCTCGAGGACGAATCCCGGCGGCCGGACGATGTCGGCGTCCGAGACCTCGACGGCGTTCACCCCGGGGACGGCCTGGGGAAGATCGAGGCGCAGGTAGAGCCGCCGCACGTCGGCCCAATAGAAGTCCTTGAGGTGCCCGGAGAACGCCACCAGGAGCCGCTCCGGGCGCGTGCGCACCACCTTGAGGCCGGCCGGCACGTTGCGCACGTGGATGGGCAAAGTGTAGGTCTGCCGCCAGTCCTTGACGCTAAGGACGAAGAGCATCCAGAGGACGCCCGCGCACAACAGCGCCGCGGCCTTCTCCCGGACGTTGCGGCGAAAGAAGTTCCGCATCGAGGCCTCGGGGGCGACCGGGGCGTGCTCCTCGCAGAACATCTCGACCTGCTGGCCCAGCCCCCGCCCGCCCTCGGCGACGTCGAGCCGGCCGGCGCGGGCGATGGAGATCGTCCCGCGCTCCTCGCTGACCACGAGGCACAAGGCGTCGGTGAGCTCGGCCAGGCCGAGGGCCGCGGCATGGCGCGTGCCCAGCTTGGCGGTCTTGACCGAATCCTTGGAGAGAGGAAGGCGGCAGCCGAAGCGCGTCACGCGCCCGCCCTCGACGATGAGCGCGCCGTCGTGCCCGATGGAATTGCGGTCGAAGATGCTCTTAAGGAGCGCCTCGGACACCTCGCCGTTGAGGCTCCAGCCGCCTTCCAAATGGCGGTCGAGGGGATCGTTGCCGCGGATGACGATCAGGGCGCCGATGTGGTCGCGGGCCAGGTCCTCGAGAGTCCCCACGACGATGTCCGAGTCCTTCATGGAGGAGAAGGGCACGGCGCCGCCGCTCAGGCTCCACACCGCGATGCGCTCGAAGATGGAGCGCAGCTCCTCCTGGAAGATCACCACCAGCGCGATCAAGAGGATGGCGAAGAAGCCGTGGAATAGCCAAGTCGTCATCACCATCCCGGCGGCCCGGGCGAAGAGGTAGACGGCCGCGATCACCAGGATGCCCTTGGCGACGAACGCCGCCTTGGCCTGCTTGAACCACACCAGCAGCGCGTAGATGAGAACCGCGACCAAAGCTATGTCGAGGAGGTCGGCGACGCCGACGGCCTTGAGGAAGAGGTCCGGCATGAGGAAGTTAGAGTATACTTTTATTCCGAAATGCCCGGCAACGCCGTCCTCGTCGTGGTCTTGGCCGTTTTCGCCCTCGGCGCGCGCGCCGGGGAGCCCCCCGCCCCCGACCAGCCCGCCGCGGCTCCCGCGCAGCCCCCCGACCCCGCGCCCGGCCCCCCCGACAAGCCGGCCCAGCCCGCCGCGGCGCCGGAAAACGCTCCCCCGCCGCCGCCCGCTCCGCTGCCCGAGCAGCCCCGAAGGCAGGACGACGGTCGGCAATGGCGGCAGATCACGGCCCCGAGCCCGCCCCCGTCCCCCGACAGCTCCACCTGCAACCCCGCGCGGGGCGTGACCTTCGGCTGCGACGCGGTCGACCCCGCCAATCCCCCCGGCCAGGGCGGTTACTACTACGGGCTGATCCCCGGCCCCGACGGCAAGCTGCGCTACGGCAAGCTCTATGTGCCGCAGTACGGCGAGAGCCCGGCGCCCCCGCACAACGACCCGCCGGACTCCGCCCAGCCCCGGACCATCCCGGATGCGCGGCGCGACTCCCCCTCCCCATGAATAAGGCTCCCTGGCGCTGGCCGCTCTACGCCCAGACTTTGGCCGCGATGGCCCTGGGCGTCGCCGTCGGCCTTCTCGGGGGCGCGCCGGCCGGCGCGCTGGGCGGGATCGCCCGCGCCATCGTCTCGCTGATCAAGGCCTTCGCGACCCCGCTCCTCTTCTTCGCCATCCTCGACGCCATCCTCCAGGCCCAGGTGCACGGACGCCGCATCGCCGCCCTCCTCGCCGCCTGCCTCTTCGACGGCGCCTGCGCCTGCGCGATAGCCGTCGCCATCAACCGCGTCTTCGAGCCCGGCGCCCACTTCGCGGTCGCGGCGTCCGCCTTCAAGGCCCTTCCGGAGCCGCCGTCGTGGTCGGCGACCCTGGCGGCGATGGTCCCCGAAAGCCTGCTCGCCCCCTTCGTCACCAACGCCCTGCCCGGCGTGATCGGGCTGGCGATCCTGCTCGGCCTGGTCGCGCGCTCCTTGGAGGCCAAGCCGGAGAGCGCGGACGCCGCCGCCCTCGCCGCCGTCCGGCCCATCACGAGCCTGGGGCTCGCGGCGAGCCTGCGGGTGCTCTCCTGGATCACGCGCCTCACCCCCCTGGCCGTCTTCGGCGCGGTGGCCAAGGCCGTGGGCGAGCACGGCTTCGCGCTCCTTCCCGGGCTCGGCGCCTACCTCGCCGCCTGCCTGGGCGGGATGCTGCTGCACGTGGCGCTGGTCTATCAAGGCTGGGCCCTCGCCGCCGGCATCGCCCTCAAGCGCTTCTGGCGGGAGACGCGCGAGGCCGTCGTCTACAGCCTGGGCGTCAACAGCAGCCTGGCGACCTTGCCCTTCACGCTCAAGGCCCTGGACCGGCTGGGCGTCTCCCCCGGGTCGGCGCGCCTGTCGGCCTGCATCGGGACCAATCTCAACAACGACGGCATTCTCCTATATGAGGTGGCGGCCGCGCTGTTCCTGGCCCAGGCCCACGGCCTGCACCTGGGCGTGCTGAGGCAGCTGGGCGTGGCCGCGGCGAGCGTCCTGGCCACCGTCGGCGTAGCCGGCGTCCCCGAGGCCGGCTTCATCGCCCTGACCTTGGTGCTCACCACGGCGGGCCTGCCCGCGGAGAGCCTTCCTCTATTGCTGACCGTCGACTGGATGGTCGGCCGCGCGCGCTCCGGGGTCAACGTCCTGGGCGACATCAGCGTGGGCATCGCCATCGACAAGCTCGCGGGGCGCGGCTCAAAAAGCTAAAATCGCCGGCGGAGGGTACCCCCATGCCGACGAAGCGCCTCGACTCCTTCAAGTCCCGCGGACAGCTCAAGTCCGGCAAGAAGACCTACGAGATCTTCCGCCTCGAGCCCCTTTCCGCCAAGCACGACGTGGCCAAGCTCCCCTTCTCCATGCGCGTCTTCCTGGAAAACGTCCTGCGCTGCGAGGACGGGCGCTTCGTCCGCGCCGACGACGTCTCGGCGGTGGCCGATTGGGCCAGGTCCCGCAAGTCCGACCGCGAGGCCTCTTTCATGCCCGCGCGCGTGCTGATGCAGGACTTCACCGGCGTGCCCGCGGTCGTGGACCTGGCCGCGATGCGCGACGCGATCAAGCGCATGGGCGGCCGGGCCGACCGCATCAACCCCCTCGTCCCCGTCGACCTGGTGGTCGACCACTCGGTCCAGGTGGACAAATACGGCGTCCTCGACGCCTTCGAGTTCAACTCCCAGCTCGAGTTCGAGCGCAACCGCGAGCGCTACGCCTTCCTCAAGTGGGGCCAGAAGGCCTTCTCCAACTTCTCCGTCGTCCCGCCCGAGACCGGCATCGTCCACCAGGTCAACCTCGAGCACTTGGCCCGCGTGGTCTGGACCGCCGAGGAGGACGGCAAGACCTTCGCCTATCCCGACACCCTCGTCGGCACCGACTCCCACACCACCATGATCAACGGCCTGGGCGTCATGGGCTGGGGCGTGGGCGGCATCGAGGCCGAGGCGGTGATGCTCGGCCAGCCCGTGGCCATGCTGATCCCCGAGGTCGTCGGCTTCAAGCTCTCCGGCAAGCTCAAGGAAGGCGCCACCGCGACCGACGCGGTGCTCACCGTCACCCAGATGCTCCGCGCCAAGGGCGTCGTGGGCAAGTTCGTCGAGTTCTACGGGCCGGGGGTGAGCGCGCTGGCCGTCGCGGACCGCGCCACCATCGCCAACATGGCGCCCGAGTACGGCGCCACCATGGGCTTCTTCCCCGTCGACGCGAAGACGCTCGAGTACCTGGCGAACACCGGCCGCCCGCAGGAGCTGGTGCGCTTGGTCGAGGACTACAACAAGGCCCAGGGCATGTTCCGCACCGATGCGACCGCCGACCCGTCCTTCACGGACGCGCTCGAGCTGGATCTCGCCTCGGTCGAGCCCTCCCTCGCCGGCCCGCGCCGCCCGCAGGACCGCATCCTCCTGTCCGGCGTGAAGGCCTCGTGGGCGAAGGAGCTCCCCGCCTTCCTCGAGAAGAGCAAGACGCAGGCCGCGGCCGCGGACGCGCAGGTGCCGGTGGCCATGGGCAAGGACAAGTTCTCCATGGGCCACGGCTCGGTGGTGATCGCCGCGATCACGTCCTGCACCAACACCTCGAACCCCTCGGTGCTCATGGCCGCGGGCCTCGTCGCCAAGAAAGCCGCGGAGAAGGGCCTGACCTCGAAGCCCTGGGTGAAGACCAGCCTGGCGCCGGGCTCGAAGGTGGTCATCGATTACCTCAAGGACGCGGGGCTCCTGACGCACCTGGAGAAGCTCGGCTTCTTCCTGGTCGGCTACGGCTGCACCACCTGCATCGGCAACTCCGGCCCCCTGGCCGAGCCCATCGCCGAGGCCGTGACCAAGAACGGGCTGGTGGTTTCCGCGGTCCTCTCCGGAAACCGCAACTTCGAGGGCCGGGTGAACCCGCACGTGAAGGCCAACTACCTGGCCTCCCCGCCGCTCGTCGTGGCCTACGCGATCGCCGGGCGCATGGACGTGGACCTCTCGAAGGAGCCGCTGGGCACGGGCAAGGACGGCAAGCCCGTGTACCTGAAGGACGTCTGGCCGACCAACGACGAGGTGGCCAAGGCCGTCGCGGCCTCGGTCAAGAAGTCCATGTTCGAGACGCAGTACGCCAAGGCCGGCGAGGGCGACCAGAACTGGCGCTCGCTCGACGGCAAGTCGACCGAGCTCTACGGCTGGGACGAAGCCTCGACCTACGTGCGCAACCCGCCGTACTTCGACGGCTTCGCCGGCAAGCCCTTGGCGCTGGCCGACATCCGCAAGGCGCGCGTCCTCGCGGTCTTCGGCGACTCGGTGACGACCGACCACATCTCCCCGGCCGGCAACATCGCCAAGGACTCCCCGGCCGCGAAGTACCTCGCCGAGCACGGCGTGGCGCAGAAGGACTTCAACCAGTACGGCGCCCGGCGCGGCAACCACGAGGTGATGATGCGCGGCACCTTCGCCAACATCCGCATCAAGAACCTCATGCTCAAGGGCGTGGAGGGCGGCCTGACCGTGCACCTGCCCGACGGCGCGCGCCTGCCCATCTATGACGCGGCCGTGAAGTACAAGGCCGAGGGCGTGCCGCTGGTCGTGATCGCGGGCAAGGAGTACGGCTCCGGCTCCTCGCGCGACTGGGCGGCGAAGGGACCGGCCCTCCTGGGCGTGCGCGCGGTGATCGCGCAGAGCTACGAGCGCATCCACCGCTCCAACCTGGTCGGCATGGGCGTCCTGCCCCTCCAGTTCAAGGAGGGCGATAACCCCGAGACCTTGGGCCTCACCGGCCACGAGGTGCTGGAGATCGAGGGCATCGCCAAGGGCCTCAAGCCCCGCCAGGAGGCGACGGTCAAGGTCTCCACCGCCGACGGGCGCCGCTTCGAGTTCAAGGCCTTGCTCCGCATCGACACGCCGGCCGAGGTCGAGTACTACCGCTACGGCGGCATCCTGCCCTACGTCCTGAGCCAGCTCGCGGCTCAGGAGCCGGTCGCGGCCTGACTCAAAAGTACCCGAGCCACCAGTCGCGCCGGCGGCGCTTGAGCTCCGCGAACCAGGCGCAGACGGGATAGAGCGCGAGGACGGCGGCGGCCCAAGCGCCGTAGACCCCGAGCAGCCCGACGCCGGCGCCCGCGGGGAGCGGGATCGGGCCGGCGTTCCACTGGTCCCCGATCAGCCAGTCGGCGCGGCCGACGCGCAGCGTCTCCTCCACGACGGCCATGGCGTGGAGCAGCGGGATGTGGATCAAATAAAAGAACATCGGCACGCGGCCGAACGTTCGCGCGAACCGGAGCCACGGCGGGACTCCCCGGTCGAGCCAGGCCAGGAGGCATAAGGCCGGGCCGAGCGTCATCAGCAGGTACGACAGCGACGGCGGATACTTCATGCACTTGAGGACCGACAGGGCGGTCATGCCCGGACGGGACTGGACCGACCACGGGACCGGATCGCCGTAGAGGTTGCTCAAGCGCAGGAGCGCGAAGCCGAGGATCAGCGCGCCGCCCAGGCGCAGGGCCGCCTTCTGCCGCGCGGCCGGGTCGAGACGCAGGACCGGGCCGAAAGCGTAGCCCGCCGCCATCACCCCGATCCAAGGGATCAGGGGATAGCCCGCGTCCAGGAAATAGCCCGGCGCGAACTCCGCCTTTCCGCCCGCGTGCAGCACCTTCCAAAGGCCGCCGGCCGCTCCCCAAGCCTCGGGGCCGACGCCGTCGAAGGCGTCGTGGACGACGATCATCCCGACGCCGACGGCCGCGACGCCCTCGATGGGGAGGTGGATCAGCCCCGCGAGCGCGACCATGCACCAGCCGATCGCCCAGAGCACATAGGCCTGGTTCATATGGAGGTCGACTCCGAAATTCCAGCCGACCCAGTTGACGAAGGTCAGCTCGAGGAAGACCAGCCAGAGCCCGCGGGTGACGAGGAAGATCGAGAGGTCCCTCTTGGACTTGCCCCCCGCCTCGGAGAGAAACGCCCCCGAGCCGGCGAGGAAGAAGAAGACCGGCGCGCAAAAATGCGTGACCCATCGGGTCAGGAAGATAGGCGCGGTGGTGGTCGCGAGGTCCATGGAGCTCAGATGCCGGATCGAGCGGAAATGGAAGAAGTCCCGGGAGTGATCCAGGGCCATCAAGACCATCACCAAGCCGCGCAGCGCGTCCAGGCACTCCAGGCGCTCCGAGGAGCCCCGCCGGCGCATCAGACCCCGACCGCCAGCGCCGCCGCGGCGAGGAGGCTCAGCGCCGAACCCGCCCAGAACGGCGCCGCGGGCGAGACCGCGCCCCAGAGCCAGCCGGCGAGCACCCCCGCGGGGAGCACCGAGAAGCCCTGCGCGGCGCCGAGCACGCCGTACGCCGTCGCGCGCCGCTCGACGGAGACGATGTCCGCCACCAGCGCCTTGCCCACGCCCTCGGTGAGGCCGTAGTACGCGCCGTAGAGCAGGAGCAGCGGGATCACCTGCCCGGCGCTGCGCGCGTGGCCGAAGCCCGCGTACACCAGCGCGTAGAGGACCCAGCCCGCCGTGAGGAAGCGCTTGCGCCCGAAACGGTCGGAGAGCGCCCCGGAGTAGAAGGAAAAGAGCACGTTGACCAGGTTGAAGCCCGCGAGCAAGACGAAGATCGAGGACAAGCTCATGTTCAGGTTGCGCGCGCGCAGGATCAGGAAGGAGTCCGTGGAGTTCCCCAGCGAGAAGAGGAAGAACACGGCCAGGAGCCGCCAGAACCGCGGCCCCAGCCCGGCCGCGTCGAGCGGCCGGTACACCCGCGGCGGCCGGTGCTCCTCGCGGGCGAGCTTCGTGAAGACCAAGGTGAGG
>DATLOS010000130.1:0-5966 GCA_035536155.1 Elusimicrobiota bacterium | reverse complement strand
GCGGGCGAGGCCTACGCCGCCGTGGAAGGCGGAAACGGCGAGCTGGGATTCCACGTGGTCTCCAACGGGAAGGACCGTCCCTACCGCGTGCGCGTGCGCCCGCCCTGCTTCTTCAACATGCAGGCCCTCCCGCGCCTGATCGAGGGGGGGATGATCGCCGACATCGTCCCCACCTTCGGCTCGATCAACATGATCGCCGGGGAGCTCGACCGGTAATGACCCCCGCCGCCTCTCCCGCGAAGGCCGCAGGCCCGTTGAGCGAGGAGCAGCTCGCGCGCCTCAAGGATTGGACCAAGCGCTTTCCCCATCCGTCGATGGGCCTGCTCGAGGCCCTGCGCGACGTCCAGGCCTGGTTCCGGCACATCCCCTTGGAAGTCGAGCCTACCATGGCCGAGCTCTTCCGGGTCCCTCTGCACCAGGTGCGGGAAGTCGTCACGTTCTATCCCTTCTTCACCACCCGCCCGGCGGCGAAGCACCGCATCGCCGTCTGCCGCAACCTCTCCTGCACCTTGGCCGGCTGCGGGAAGGCGCTGTCCCATTTGGGCGAGCGCCTCGGAGTGCCGCAGGGGAAGGTCACGGACGACGGCCTCTTCGAGTACCACGCGGTGGAGTGCCTGGGCGCCTGCGAGCACGGCCCGGCGCTCTCCGTCAACGACGAGCTCCTCGGATCCGCGACCCCGGAGCGCCTGGACCAGGTCCTCGATGCCGGGCGCTCGGGCAAGCCGCTCGAGGCGCCCGCCAGCGTCGCGGTGCCCACCAAGCCGGTCCCGCCGGGCTCGGTGATCCTCACGCGCTTCTTCCACGAGCCGGAGCTCCATCGCCTGGCGACCTACAAGCGCCTGGGAGGCTACGCGGCCTGGGAGAAGGCCAAGGGCATGGCCCCGGCGGCGATCATCGACGAGGTGAAGAAGTCGAACCTCCGCGGCCTGGGCGGGGCGGGATTTCCGGTGGGCATGAAGTGGGGCACGGTGCCGCTCAAGAAGGACCGGGACGTGCCGCATTTCCTGGTGGCCAACGCCGACGAGAGCGAGCCCGGCTGTTTCAAGGACCGCGTGCTCATGGAGCGCAACCCGCACGCCTTGGTCGAGGGCCTCATGATCGCGGCCCGCGCCGTCGAGGCCGACCACGTCTTCGTCTTCATCCGCGGCGAGTACTCGCGCCAGCTGCGCATCCTCCAAGCCGCCGCCGAGGAAGCCCGCGGCGCGGGCCTCTTAGAGAAGCCGATCCAGTTCATGCGCGGCGCCGACGCCTACATCTCCGGCTGCGACACCGCGCTCCTCGAGACCATGGAGGGCAAGAAGGCCTGGCCCCGCCAGCCTCCGCCCTTCCCCACCATCGCCGGCGTGATGGGATGTCCCACGGTGGTCAACAACGTCGAGACCTTGATGATGGTCCCCTCGGTGCTGACCATGGGCGCCGACTCCTTCGCCGGCCTGGGCGCGCCCAAGTCGGGCGGCACCGCGGTGTTCTCGGTGAGCGGCCACGTGGAGCGGCCCGGCGTCTACGAGCTGCCCATGGGCACGCCCCTCATGGACTTGATCGCCCTGGCCGGCGGCGTGCGCGGCGGCAAGAAGCTCAAGGCCGTCATCCCCGGCGGGACCTCCACGCCGATCCTCACCGCCGAGGAGGCGGGCCGGGCCAAGATGGACTTCGACTCGATGCGCCAAGTGGGCTCCTTCCTCGGCGCGGGCGGAGTCATCGTCCTCGACGAGTCCGTGGACATGGCCGAGACCCTCTTCATCATCGAGCGCTTCCTGGCCCACGAATCCTGCGGGCAGTGCACGCCCTGCCGCGAGGGCTCGGGCTGGACGACGCGCATCCTCGAGCGCCTGCTCGCCGGCGGCGGCGCGCCGGACGATCCGGCCAACCTCCTGCGCATCGGCGACAACATCACCGGCAAGGTGATCTGCGCCTTGGGCGACACCGTGGGCGCCGTCGCGCGGGCCTATCTCACCAAGTTCCCCGACGACTTCAAGCGGAAGGTCGCCCGTGGCTGAGAGGAAGCTCGCGACCTTCACCTTGGACGGCAAGACCGTCTCGCTGCCGGAGGGGACCCCGGTGATCGAGGCGGCCAAGCAGGCCGGCCTCGAGATCCCGCACTACTGCTACCACCCCGCTTTGGGCAACCCCGGCCAGTGCCGGCTGTGCATGGTCGAGGTGGAGGGGATGCCCAAGCTCCAGGTCTCCTGCCGCCTGCCGGCGAAGGACGGCCTGGTGGTGCGCTCCAACTCCCAGAACGCGCGCAAGGCCCAGGCCTCCTCCATGGAGTTCCACCTGGCCAACCACCCGCTGGATTGCCCGGTCTGCGACCAGGCGGGGGAGTGCTACCTTCAGGACTACTACATGCGCTACGGCCTCTACACGAGCACCGTGCGCGAGGACAAGGCGCACAAGCACAAGCGCGTCGACATCGGCGAGCACGTGATGCTCGACAGCGAGCGCTGCATCCTCTGCACCCGCTGCGTGCGCTTCCTCGATCAGGTCACGGGCACCGGCGAGCTGGGCGTCTTCAACCGCGGCTGCAAGTCGGAGCTCGCCCCGTACCCGGGCAAGCGGGTCGACAACGCCTACTCGGGCAACATCATCGACGTCTGTCCGGTCGGCGCGCTTACCGACAAGGACTTCCGCTTCAACGTCCGGGTCTGGTACCTCGACCGCACGCCCTCGGTCTGCACGGGCTGCGCGCGGGGCTGCTCGATCGAGGTCCATTCCAACACGAAGCGGCCGTGGCACGACGAGGGCCGCCGGGTCAACCGCCTCAAGCCCCGGGTCAATCCCGAGGTCAACGGCTACTGGATCTGCGACGAGGGCCGCTACTCCTACGAGGGCGTCGACGCCAAGACCCGCCTGCGCGCGGCGTCTGCCCTGGAAGCCGGCGCCCCCGCCTACGTCCCTTCGGAGGAGGCCGCGGGCCGAGTGGGCGCGCAGCTGCGCGAGCTCTGCGCCCAGCGCGGGCCCGAGGGCCTGGCGGTCGTGCTCAGCGGCACCCTATCGAACGAGGACCTCTTCGCCGCGCGCCGCCTCTTCGTGGACGTCCTCGAGGCGGGGCACGTGCTGGTCCGCCCCGGCCCCGATCAGCTGGGCGAGGAGGACCGCATCCTGCGCCGCCGCGAGAAGGTCCCCAACCACAAGGGCGCGGAGCTGCTCGGCTTCGGCTCCAAGGTCCGGGAGTCCTCGTGGGACGACATCCGAGGGGCGCTGGGCGCGGGCAAGCTCTGGGGACTCTACGTGATCGACCGCGACCCCATCGCGGTCTGGGGCGCCGAGGCCTCCCGTCACCTGGGCGAGCTGCCCTTCTCGGTCTATCAGGGCGTCCACGCCAACAAGTTCATGGGCTTGGCGCGCTGGGTGCTGCCCTCGACGTCCTGGACGGAGGAGGACGCCACCTACACCAATTTTCAGGGGCACGTCCAGCGCGCCCGCGCGGCGGTCCCGCCCCTGGGCGAGAGCCGGCCGGACTGGGCGGTCTTCCTGGACATCCTGGGCGCCGTGGCCCCGGGGGAGAGCCTGGCGGCGGCATCGGCTCAAGAGCTCTTCGCGCTCTTGTCGAAAGAAGGCCCCTTCGCCGGCCTGAGCTGGGAGTCGCTGGGCGACAACGGCGCCCGAATCCGAGAGGCGCAGCCCGCATGAGCGAGCCTCTCTTCACCTTGATCAAGGTCGGGGCCGCGGTCGGCATGGGCATGAACATCGCCGGCCTCCTGGGCTGGGTCGAGCGCAAGCAGAGCGCGGTCATGCAGGACCGCATCGGCGCCAACCGCGCGAGCATACTCGGCTTCACCGTCCTCGGCCTCTTCCATCCTCTCGCGGACTTGATCAAGATGGTCACCAAGGAGGACTTCGTGCCGCCGCGCGGGATGCGGCTCTGGCATTGGACCGCCCCGGCGCTGAGCCTGGCGTGCTCGCTCTTGTGCCTCGCGGCCCTCCCCTACGGCGACGTCTTGGTATGGGGCGGGCGCGCGCACAGCCTGCAGCCGGTGCCGCTCAACGCGGGGCTGCTCTTCGTGCTGGCCATGCTCTCCTTGGGCGTGCACGGCGTGGTCATGGCGGGCTGGTCCTCGGGCAGCGCGTACGCGAACCTGGGCGGCCTGCGCGCCGCGGCGCAGATGATCTCTTACGAGGTCTCGCTGCTGGTCACTTTGGCGGCGCCGCTCTACGTCTACGGCACGTTGGATCTGGCCCAAGCGGTGCGCTGGCAGGCCCATCCTCTGCTCGGGCCGATCCCGGCCTGGGGGATCTTCCTCCAGCCGCTCGCCTTCATCCTTTTCCTCACCGCCGGCGCCGCCGAGACCAAGCGCGCGCCCTTCGACCTCCCCGAGGGCGAGTCCGAGATCGTCGGCTACTTCGTGGAGTACTCGGGCATGAAGTTCGGGATGTTCCTCACCAACGACTTCATCGAGTCCATCGTCCTGGCCGGGATGACCACGGCCTTGTTCCTGGGCGGCTGGCACCTGCCGGGCTTGTGGCGCCTAGGCCTGCCGCAGGCGGCGGCCGCGCTCGTCGGCGTGGCGGTGTTCTTCGCGAAGATGCTCGCGGTGCTCTTCCTCCTCATGCAGATCCGCTGGACCTTGCCGCGCTTTCGCTTCGACCAGCTCCTGGCGTTAGGCTGGAAGAACCTCCTGCCCCTGGCGATGCTCAACTTCCTGCTCACGGCCTGGGGGACCTTCCTGCTCCGATGAGCGCTCCCGAGTCGCTGGGCCGCCACCCGGTGCGGGCCGTGCGCCGGCCGGAGATGGGCTTCAAGGAGCGGGTCTACCTCGTCGAGGTCTGGAGGGGGCTGCGCATCACCTTCCGGCATCTTCTCGTCAACCTGTATCGCCACGCGCGCCGGGCCGCGGGCTGGGCGGGCCTGCCGGGCGCGGTCACGATCCAGTATCCGGACGACCCCGCGGTCGTCGCCAAGCGGGCTCGAACGCGGCATCGGCTGCTCAAGCGCGAGGACGGGACGCCGCGCTGCGTCGCGTGCATGCTCTGCGAGACCGTCTGCCCGGCCAAGTGCATCCAGATCGTGTCCTCCGAGAGCCCGGAGGTCATGATCGAGAAGCGGCCCAAGAGCTTCCAGATCGACCTGGGTCTGTGCGTGTTCTGCGGCTACTGCGTGGAGGCCTGCCCCGAGGACGCCATCCGCATGGACACGGGCCAGGTGGAGATGGCCTCTTTCAGCCGGGAAGGGATGCTGTGGAAGATGCCCGACCTCCTGGGCGAGAGGTCCCGCCCCCAATGAGGCGCGCCGCGCTCGCCGGGCTGCTCCTTGCCGCCTCCCTCGCCGCGGCCTCGGTCGCGGACCGGGATTTCAAGAGCGTCCTTCCGACGGACGCCAAGGTCTGCAACGACGCGGACTCGGGCGCGCTCTGCGTCTGGGTCCGCGAGAAGCCGCTGGCGACGGCCACGGCGCTCTGGAAGCTCTGGAAGTTCTCGCCCGTCGAGATCGTCAGCTACCGCGGCGACTGGGCGCGCATCCGCGACTACGAGGGCGACGAGGGCTGGCTGCCCAAGTCCGTGCTCGACGACACGGCGACCGTCTGCGTCCGGGTCAAGGAGGGGAAGATCCGCGTCAAGCCCGACTCCCGGGCCCGCGTGGAGTGGACCCTGGACCAGGGCTATTCCCTGCGCGTCTTCGCGGAGAAGGGCGAGTGGTACGAGGTCTCGGACCTGGGCGACGTCTCGGGCTGGATCCACCGCGGCTCGGTCTGGGGCGCCCCGCCCCCGCCCCGCCCCTAGCGGTGAACGTCGTCCTGGTCGAGCCCGAGATCCACTTCAACACCGGCAACATCGGCCGGACCTGCGTCGGGACCAAGACGACCCTTCACCTCGTGGGCAAGCTCGGCTTCTCCCTGGACGAGAAGGAGATCCGGCGCGGGGGCCTGGACTACTGGCCGAAGCTCGATCTGCGCCTGCACGCGAGCTGGACCGCGTTCCTGCAGGCGGCGGGGCCGGACCCGAGCCTCCTGCTCTTCTCGGCCGAGGCG
>DATLOS010000129.1:0-5337 GCA_035536155.1 Elusimicrobiota bacterium | reverse complement strand
CGCGAGCTGACGCGCGAGCTGCGGCTGCGCGGCTTCCGCCTGCAGGAGGAGACCAAGGCGACCGGGGTGCTGGCGGCCTTCGCCCGCCAGCGCCCCGCCAAGGCGGCGGCGCTGACGCCGGCGGACCGCGAGTACCTCGGGTTCTACGGCGAGCTCGTCTACGTCCGCGACCAGCCCGCATCGGGCGGCCGGGCGGCGCGCGCGCCGGCCGCCCGCGGAGCGCGCGCGGCGCCGGCCCCGCCGGCCGGCCCGCGCCCAGCCGGTGCCGGGCCCGCAACCGGCCCGCGCTCGGCCAGCGTCGGATCCGTAGCAGCCGGGCGCGGCGCACCCACGCTGCCCAGCCGACAAGCGCCGGCCTCCGGACAGCCGCCCAGTCGGCAAGCGCCGGCCCCCAGACAGCCGCCCAGCCGCGCACCGATCCTGCCGGGCCCGGCACAAAAGCAGCCGGCCCGCGCAGCCGCGACAGCCGGCGCGCCAGGCTCGGGCGCCGGCCGTGCCGCTCAGACGAAGTGCCCCGAGCGCGGGCCGAGCGCGTGATGCTCGTCCCCGCGGGGCTCGCGCAGCCGGTCCATGTCCCACCGGCGGACGTGGTTGTCCGTCTCGCGGGCCGAGGCGCCGAGAGTCTCTTCGATGTCGTAATCGTACCCTTCGCGGCCGCCCTTCTGCCAGAAGGGCGGGGACTCGTACCGCATGAACCGTGTGCCGCCGCGGTCAGGCCAGTCCTCGCCCCAGGCAGACTCGGCGCCGTAGGTCTCGCCCATGAACTCTGAGGACCCGACGGCGGTGTCCTCGGTCGCTTTTGTGTCGGACCAGTACTCGGCCACCGCTTGCGCCGGGCCGGGGTTGAGGTCGCCTCGGCCCCACGGGAGGGCGCGCGGGGCGAACGATTCCCGGCGCGAGCCGGCAGACGAGCGCGCCACGGGCGCGGGAGATGGGCGCGCCGCGGGCCCGGGGGATGGGCGCGCCGCGGGGCCGGCGGGCTGGCGCGCCGGCCGCGGCCGGTTCCAGGTCGACTGGTCCTCCCGGAGGGCGTACAGGGGGCCGGGCGTGTTCAGGTGCTCAAGGCCCGGCGGCCGCAGGCTGTCGCTGACGAACATCCGGTAGTGGTAAGGCTCGTCGTCGGCCGAGACGCCGTCGCGGGGCGAGAATTTGCCGGCAAATTCAGGACGTGGGGCCAGCTGCGCCGCCTGCTCGCGCGCGAACCGGAGGCGGTCTTCGGCGAACGCCAGGTTGAGCCGCCGGACCTCGTCCCAGAGGCTCACGGCGCCGCGGCCGCGGCCGCGCTGCGCGGTCGGGTCGGACAGGAGGACGTCGAGCGCGCGCCCCTCCTTCTCGGCGAACGTGTAGAGGGCGTCGCCCAGGGTCGAGAGCACGAGCGCCCGGGCGCCCCCGCGCGGCATCCGCCCGGCGAGGAGCCCGCGGAGGTACCGCTCATTCTCGGGCGAGCGGAACTGGGCCAGCACCCGGTCGCGGAACCGGATCGGCGTGCGCGCGCCTTCCATGCTGCGCCGGCCGTCAGGGCAGACCCGGAGCGCGACCGCCGGCTCAGGGAGCTCGACGGAGTCGAGAGAGGGCTCGAGCCAGGCCGCCATATCGGGCGCGGCCAAACACGACGCGGTCCCTGCACGGCATTGGAGTGTCTTTCGGCGCAAAGAATGGCACGAGACCGCGTCCGTAGGACGAACGATCCACCCAGTCCACCAGCCGGGCCGACCCGCCCGCCCCGGCCGGAGACGCTCCGCGGCCCCCGACCTCAGGGAGCCTCCAGCGCGCTCGCCAGCCTTGAGCGGTCCGGCCCTGCGCCGCGAGTGGAAGCTCTCCAGGGGCCTGAATTTGCCAGCAAATTCAGCCCGCCGGGCAGGTCTGAGTGGCCAGACGAGCGCGCGGCGCCAGACCGGGCGCTCCAGGCGCCGAACGGGCGCGCGTCCGAGCGCGCGGACTGGCGCGCGGCGCGGCCGGAGGATCCCCGCGCGCGAGACGAGGCGGCCCGCGGGCCGCGCGAGCAGACGCGGCGCTCGGTGGGCGTCATCCTCTGCCGGCTCGGGCCGCAGTCGGGCCGCTGGGAGGCGATGCTCGTCCTGCGGCGCTACACCTACGCCTTCTCCGACTTCGTCCACGGGCGCTACGCGAACCGCGCGCCCCTGCGGGCGGCGGCGCCGCTCCTCCGCGACATGACGGTCGAGGAGCTGCTCGACGTCTTCTCGCTGAACTTCGCGCAGATGTGGTACCGCATCTGGCTGCGCACGGACCGCCGCGAGCACTTCCAGCGGAAGGCGGCCCGCTTCCGCGCGGCCTTCCTCCAGGGCGACGGCGGCCGGGCCCTCCGGGCCGCGGCGCTCCAGGCGCCGGGCCGCGGCGCCCTGCTCTGGGAGGCGCCGAAGGGCCGGCGCCTGTCGCCGGCCGAGGCGGACGCGGCCTGCGCCATCCGCGAGATGCAGGAGGAGACCGGCATCCCGAAGAAGGAGTACCAGTTCCTGCCCGGCGTCCGGCGCCGGGTCACGTTCGTCCAGAGCCGGGTCCGCTACCGCCAGGTCTACTACGTGGCGCTGGCCGGCCCGCGCCTCCAGCGCGAGGCCGACAGCGCGGAGGCCCGCGCGCGGCCGGCGCTCGCCGAGATCTGCCGGACCGGCGAGGTCAGCCAGGCCCGCTGGTTCAGCCTCGAGCAGGTCCGCCTGCTGGACGGCCCGGGCCGGCGCCTCGAGGAGCTCGTCCGCCCCGCCCTCCGCCTGGCCAAAAAATTCAGCCGCGGCGCGCTGGCCCTGCCCCCGGCCCCGAGCCCGGCGAGCCGGCCCGCGAGCCCTCCGCCGGCCGAGGCGCCGCCGGCCGACGGCTGGTGCCGCGTGCCGTCCCGCCGCCGGCGCCGGGCGAGCCCCGGCCCGCCGCGCCGGCCCGAATCCGCCCGCAAATCCTCGCCCCGGCCGGGCGCGAACGCGCATCCGCGGGGCGCGCGCGCCCTCAAGCTTCCGCGCCGCGGTGGACCGGCGCCGAGTCTGCGGGCGAACCCTCGCCCGGGCCCGCCGTTTTGAGGCGCTCGCGCGCCCGCGCCTGCTCGGCGAGCGCGCGAAGGAGCTCGCGCTTCCGGAGCGCGAGCCCTTCTTCGCGCTCGCGGTCGGCCCGGTCCGCGTCCGCCGCCGCCTGGACGAAAGCCTTGTGCTCCCGGAGCGCGGCCGAGACCAGCGCCTCCCGGAACGGCCCCATCTTGTCGGGCCGGAGGCGCTTTTTCTCCCGCTCCATGAACACCATGAACTCGCACTGGGCCCTGAGGAACGCCTCCGCCGACTCGGAGTAGCTCTGCTTCGCGTACCAGCGCAGGAAGCGGCGCATCGCCCGGGGGGAGTACTCGCCGGTCTGGACGATCCAGCGGAAGACGAGGGGAAAGCATGTGCTGAAGTCGGCGTGGCGAGCCCGGAGCCGCTCGAGCAGGCCGGCCTCGGCGCCCGAGTGGCGACCCGCGGCGCTGGCGTCGCGCGCGACCGCGTCCGCGGCCTCCGCGACGGCGTCAACGCCCGCGCTCTTCGGCGGCTGCACCCGGACCTCACCGAACGCGTATTGCGCCATTGGTCGGCGCCGACCCCTTCCAAAAGGTCAGGAGTCGAACAGGAAGGGCAGGATCGAGCCGGACATCTCGGCCGCGCCGAGCACGGCCAGCTCGCCCGCCGGGCCCGGGCCGACATTATCCGCGCGTCGTGGGCGCGGAGCGAGCGTCGCAGACGCGGAGCGCTCGCCGGCCCCGCCGAACCAGGCTGCGCCGCCGCGCTCGGCCTCGCGCTCGGCCCCGTGCTCGGGCTCGCGCCCAGTTCCGCGCTCGGTCCCGAGCTCGGGCTCGCGCTCAGTCCCGCGCTCGGGCTCGCGCTCGGGCTCGCGCTCGGTCCCGCGCTCGGGCTCGCGCTCGGGCTCGAGCTTGGTCTCGCGCTCGGTCCCGAACAGCGAGCCCCCCCAGACGCCGCCGAACTCGTCGCCGGGGTCGCCGATGAGCCGGTCAGCGCCAGCGGCGCCGAGCCCGTCGCCGAGCCCGTCGCCGAAGCCGCCCTCGTCCCAGGGATCCGCTTCGAGCTCGGCCTCGTCCATCGCGCCGCGCGCGGGGGGCGAGCGGGAGCGAGAGCGATCCGCAGCCGGATCGACGAGAAACGCGGCGATCCCCGGGGCGCGCGACGGGCCGCGCGCGGGGCGCGCGCCGCCGCAGGCGCCGCAGTGGGGCGCCTCGTCGCCCGGCTCGAAAAAGGCGTCCGCATCCAGCACGCGCACGCCGCGGTCCGACGCGCCGGGCAGGAGGTCGTCCGCCTGCTCCGGCGCGAGCGCGCCGGTCAGCGCTCCCCCCACGAAGTCCGGGCGGCCGCCGAGGTGGCCGAGCACAGCCCCGAAGTCCTCGAAGTAGTCGTCGGAGAACCCGTCAGGGTCCAGCGTGTCCGGGGCGCCGCCGAAGGGGCCGTACGCTCCGAGCGGGTCGTACGCGCCCGCCACGCCGCCCGAGGCCTCGCCTCGGTACGCTTCGAGCAGGTCGCGCGCGCCAGGAGGTGGGTCAAAACGAGCCATCTATGCCGGCCGACAGACTTCAAACGGCCGGCGCCCGCGAACCGCCTCCGCGGCCGGGGGCGGGCGCGCCGCCGGGCGCGCCGGCGGGCACGCTGAGGGCGCGCACGCGGGCCAGGACCATGTTGTGGATGCGGAGGACGAGGGCCGGGTTCCGGCGCCCGAGGAGGTCCAGGTCGATGTCGACACCGCCCCGCGCGTCCGTGACGCCCGGGCGCCGCGCGGGCGGGCTCTCCGGGCCGGTCTCGGCGGGGCCGGGCTCGGGGCCCTCGGCGTCCAGCTCGACGAGCACCAAGGCGAGGATCGCGTCCTTCGTGGCCCGGTCCAGCAGGTTGGAGTGCTGGATGATGTAGTTCTTCTGGGTCTGGATCGAGGGGGCCGCCATCGCGCGCCCTCGCGCGCCTCAAAAAGGCGGCTACTTTTGGGCCGCGCGCAGGGCGGCCCAGAGGCCGGCGTGGCGCTCGCGCTCGCCCGGCGCGCGAAACACCGCCGCGAGCGCGCGCATCGCCTCCAGGTGGCCCAGCGTCTCGCGCAGGAAGGTCGCGAACACCGGCAGCGCCGCCCCCTCGGTGGGCGCCGGCCAGCCGGCCGGGACCTTCCCCTCCTCCGCGAAGGCCACGCAGGGCGCCGAGCGGTAGAACTGCAGGGGCCGGCGCCAGACGCCCGCGACGCGGGCCCCGCCGTCGGCCGCGGCGCGGGCGATCGGCACGATGTCGGTGACGTTGGGCGTCAGCTTGGCGACCAGCGGCAGCGGGCAGACGTCGCGGACGCCGCGGACGATGCGGCGCGCCACCGCCGGGTCGGTGG
>DATLOS010000128.1:0-6908 GCA_035536155.1 Elusimicrobiota bacterium | reverse complement strand
GAACGTCGGCATTGCAATGGGAACAGGCACGGACGTCGCCATGGAGAGCGCGGGCGTCACTCTCGTGAAAGGCGACCTCCGCGGTATCGTCCGCGCTCGCCGGCTGAGCCGCGCGACGATGCGCAACATCCGCCAGAACTTGGCCTTCAGCTTCGGCTACAACGCCCTCGGGATCGCCGTGGCGGCGGGGGCGCTCTATCCCGCCTTCGGCCTCCTCCTGAGCCCGGCCGTCGCGGCGGCGGCGATGACGTTCAGCTCGGTCTCCGTGATCGGCAACGCCTTGCGCCTGAGGAGGCTCCGGCTGTGAGGGCGTCGAAAGTCGTCTCGAGCTGGGACGCGCGCGCGGCGGCCTACGACGCCCTGACGCGGCGCTGGCCGATCTTCCGGGAGATGGCGCTCCGCCTGGCAGGCGAGCTGCCTCCCGGCTTCGAGGGCAAGGTCATCGACCTGGCCGGCGGGGCGGGCCTGCTCTCCAAGACGCTGCTCGAGCTGCGGCCCGCGGCGCGCGTCGTCTGCGCCGAGCCCGCCCCGGCGATGCGGCGCCTGGCGCGCAAGCGCCTCGGCTCCCGGGCCCAAGTCCGGGCGGCCGGCGGCGAGGAGGCGGATCGCCTCGGCCGGGGATTTTCCGCGGTGCTCTGCAGCGCCGCCTTCCACCTCATGGAGCCGCGGGCGGCGCTCGCCTCCGTTGGGCGCGCGCTCAAGCCCGGGGGCCTCTTCGCCTTCAACCTCTGGTGGCACGCCTACGCGCCCACCGCGAAGGAGCGCTGGGAGGACTGGTGGCTGGAGCCCGCCTCGAGGGCCTTGCGCGAGGCAGGCGTCGAGCTCCCGCGCTGGGAGCTCCCCGTCGTGCCGCGCTACGCGCCGGCGGAGCTCGAGCGCTTGGCCGCCCGGGCGGGCCTGAGCCTGCGGCGGATCGCGCTCGACCGCGCCGAGACGGACGGCGCGCTCGCCGTGGACTTCATGGCGATGTCGCCCAATTGGCCGGCGCCGGGCCTGGGCGCGGCGCGCGCGCGGGTGATCGCGCGGGCGCGCGCCCTCGCGCAAGGCCCCCGGACGGCGGTCACCGTCCGGGTGAGGCTGGCGAAGCCGGCGTGAGGGCGCGCGCGGCGGCCTCGGCCACCGCCGCGTAGGTCGCCGGGTCGGGGTGCAGGCCGTCCGGCGAGCCCTTGAGGCGGCAGGGGTCCCGGGGCGAGGCCGCCGCGGCGTGGAGGTCGGCGAAGGCGATCTTCTGGCGCGCCGCCTCGCCCTCGATCCAGAGGTTCAGGGCCTGGAGGGCCCGGCAATCGTCGGGCAAGGCGGCGTCGTAGGGCAGGACGCTCGCCGCCACGGGGGCGACCCCGGCGGCCTTCAGCTCCCGGTACATCGCCTTCAGGTTCGCGCGGACCTTGTCCGGCGGGACTCCTTGGTAGATGTCGTTGACCCCCGCGAGCACGATGGCGGTGCGGGGGCGCAGGGCCAGGACGTCCCGCTTGAGGCGCGCGCGGATCTGGTCGGTCCGCTCTCCCGCGACGCCGCGGTTGACGACCTTCCACCCGGGCAGGAGCCGCTCGAGCCGGGCGGGGTAGGCCGCGTCGGGGCGCTCCCGGTCGTAGGGCGTCCCGGCCGTGGTGGAGTCGCCGAGCGCGACGAGGACCTTCGGCCGCTCCCCAGCGGAGGCCGAAGCGGCGAAAAATGCCAGCAGGACCAATTTGATACAGTGTCTATGCATGGAAGTAAGCCTCGCTCAAGGGACGTGGAAGCCGGAGCGCTTCAGCTGCCGCATCTACGGCGTGCTGGCGCGCGAAGGCAAGGTGCTCCTCACGCGCAGCATCTTCATCCGCCGGCCCTTCGTGAATTTTCCCGGCGGGGGCGTCGAGCTGGGGGAGTCGCCGATGGAGGCGCTCCACCGCGAGTACCGGGAGGAGACGGGCGTGGCCATCCGCCCCGTGCGCGTGCTGTACGCGAGCGAAGGGCTCCACGTCTCCAGCCAGATCCCCATGCAGATCGTGAGCCTCTACTGGCAGGTCGAGGCCGTCTCCGGCGAGGTCCGCGCCGGCGGCAACGGCGACGACGTCCTCGACCTCTTCTGGGCGCCCCTCGACGCCATCCCCACCGACGAGATGTTCCCCGCGGAGCTCGAGTTCGTCCGGCAGCTCCCGCGCCTCCTTAAGTAGGCCGCCGGGGCCCTTGCGCCCGGGCGCTGCCGGAGCACACTCTTGGACGTGCTCGGGCGTCTCGGCCTCGCGTTCGGATGGATCGCTCTGGCGGCCGTCGCGCCGGCGCCTAAAGAGCTCACGGCGCTGGGGGACGTCATCGACGCCGCCGCCTACCGCGACGACGCCGGGCGGGTCTACGTCCGGCTTCCGCGCGGCTATCACTGGGTTCCCGTCCGCGAGAACACCGGCATCGCCTACTCCTACGCCTTCCGCCACGACCGGGATCCCTTGGAGGTGCGCTTCTATTTCGACCGCATGACCAATAGCCGAATGTTCCACGGGCCGCCGGCGAAAGGGGAATTCCGGGCCGACCTCGATTCCGCCTCGCCGTCCATCGCGCAGACCCTGCGCTTCAACATGGGCGGAGGGGACGGAGATCCGCTCTTTCCCTTTCCGCGCCGGGGCGTGAGCTCCGAGTTCGCGGCGGACTGGGGATTTACCGGGATGTTCGAGCTCGATCCGAAGCACCCCTTCGCGGCGGGCTACAAGGTCGGGCAGCTGCACTTCCTGCACCGCAAGGACGTCGGCAACTGCGTCGTGATGGTGCTGGCGGCGGACCCGCAGACGCTGGAGCGCTCGGAGGCGGACCCTCTGATGTACACGGTGCGCTTCATCGACCCGAAAGACCGGCCCGACCCGGCCGCGCGGCTCTCCTGTCCCGCGGGCTCGCGCGCGCGGGGAAAGCCCTTTCCGGTCGGCCGGCTGCAGGTCTGCATGCGCGAGGGAACCGAGGTCGCCGAGGGCCCCTTCGTCAGCGTCCATCCCAACGGGAAGCTCGAGCGGCGCGGGGCCTACCGGGACGGAAAGCCGGAGGGCTTGGTCGAGACCTTCGACTATCTGGGGCGGCTGCAGAACCGCAGGTCCTTCCGGGCGGGCAAGCCGCACGGGCCCGACGTCGACTTCTACCCCGGCGGGCAGAAGGCCGCGGAGTCGGTTTGGGCGGACGGCTCCCGCGTCGGCGCGGTCGCGTTCTTCGACGAGAAAGGCCGGCCGGCCGACGAGGCCGCGGTCTCCGCCGCGATGGAGCGTCTGGCGCGCGAGGAGCAGCTGCGCGACCTGGCCCAGGCCGTCGGCGAGCAGCCTAAGTGAGGTCGGCGCGGGCCAATTCCTCGTAGAGGTGCACCGAGGAGCGGATCGACTTCTGGAAGTCGCCCAGGTGCAGGCTCTCGTTCTCGGAGTGCGGGTTGGTGTAGGGGTCCTCGACGCCGATGAGGAGGGCGGGCACGCCGCCCAGCACCTTGGAGAAGGGGCCGACGAAGGGGATGGAGCCGCCGGAGCCGGTGAACACCGCTTCGCGTCCGAAGCCCTTGCTCATCGCCTTGTGCGCGGCCTGGAACGCCGGCCCCTGCGGGTCGGTGGTCCACCAGGGCGAGAGGCTGAGCTCGGAGAACTCCACCTTCACGCCCCAAGGCGCGTTCTTCTTCAGGTGGTCCATGAGGAGCTTCGCCGCCTTCTTGGGGTCCATGTCGGGCACGATGCGGATGCCGACGTGGCACCAGGCGCTCTCGTTGACGATGTTGGCCAGGTCCTTGCGGGAGCTGGCCTGGATCGCGTTGACCGAGATCGAGGGGATGCGCCACATCTTGCTCAGCGCGTCGGCCTTGCCGCCGACCAGCGACACGCCGGGCAGGACCTGCGCCTGCTTGCGGAACTCCTTGTCGGAATAGCCGAGGGACTTGTAGCTCTTCTTCTCGAGCGGGCCCAGAGGCTTCACGTCCTTGTAGATGCCCGGGATCGCGATCTTGCCGTCCTTGTCGGTGAGCGAGGCGAGCATCTTGGACAACGCCAGGACCGGGTCCGGGAGCGGGCCGCCCCACATGCCGGAGTGCAGCGGATGGTCCGCGGTGCGCACGGTGACGTCGACCGCCACGATGCCGCGCAGAGAGGTCGTGATGCTGGGAATGCCCACGTCGTAGTTGCCGGTGTCGGTGAGGACCATGGCGTCGGCCTGCATCTTGTCCGCGTAGAGCTTCAGGAAGGCCTCCAAATGATCGGAGCCGCACTCCTCCTCGCCCTCGATGATGACCTTCACGTTGAGCGGCAGGGCGCCCGCGGTCCGCAGGTAGCTCTCGATGGCGGCGCCGTGAACCACGATGCCGGCCTTGTCGTCGGCCGCGCCGCGGCCGTAGAGGCGGCCGTCGCGCTCGGTGGCGACGAAGGGGGGGCTCTTCCAGAGCTCGGTCCGGCCGGCGGGCTGGACGTCGTGATGGGCGTAGAGGAGGACGGTGGGCTTGCCCGGGGCGTGGAGCCAGTCGGCGTAGACGTAGGGATGGGCGCCGGGCAGGCGCAGGACCTCGACGTTCTCGAGGCCCACGCGCTTGAGATACGCCGCCACCGCCTCGGCGGAGCGCTCCACCTCCTCGGGCGGAAATCCCGGGAAGCTGCAGCTGGGGATGGCGACCAGCTCGGAGAGGTCGGCCACGAAGCGGCGGCGGTTCTCCTCGCACCAGGCGAGGGCGGAGTCGACAGAGGCTTCGGCGGCGGCGGGCATGGGTCCTCCTTAAAAATCGCGGCGACGCAGATGATACTAAAAACCCTATAATCCGCACGGACATGATCGGCAAGCCCTCCGCGGCCGAGGACGCCCCGCAGGCCATCGAGGAGAAGTTCCGCCTGGCGCGCCTGGCGCAGGCCCAGTGGCGCCGCACCTCCTTGAGCCAGCGCGTGGCCGCCCTGCGCGGGCTCTGGAGCGAGATCGACGCGGCCCGCGACGAGCTGGCCGAGGTGATCCGCGAGGAGACGGGCAAGACCCTCACCGACGCCTGGGGGGTGGAGATCGACGGCGCCGCCCTCCTCGTCAAGCACTACGCGCGCAGCGCCCATCGGCTCCTGCAGGAGCAGGCCGTGCCCAAGCCCTGGCTCCTCATCAACAAGCGCGCCTATATCCGCTACGTGCCGCGCGGCGTGGTCGGCCTCATCACCCCTTGGAACATGCCTTTCCTCATCCCCTTCGGCGACGCCGTGTGCGCGCTGCTCGCGGGCAACGCCGTCGTCCTCAAGCCCTCGGAATGGGCCACGCGGACCGCGCTCTATCTGGAAGACCGCGTGCGCCGCAGCGGCATCTTCCCGGCCGAGCTCCTGCAGGTCGTGCAGGGCGGGCCCAAGGCCGGGGCGGCGGTGGCGGACCGAAGCGACATGGTCCTGTTTACGGGCTCCCTGGCGGGGGGCAAGGACGTCGCCCAACGGGCCGCGGCGCGGATGATCCCGGCCGTGCTCGAGCTGGGCGGCAAGCACCCCATGATCGTGGCCCGCGACGCGCCGCTGGTGCGCGCGGTCCAGGCCGCGCTCTGGGGCGCCTACGCCAACTGCGGGCAGATGTGCGTGGGCGTGCAGCGGATCTACGTGGAGCGCCCGGCCTACGAGCCCTTCTGCGAGGCGCTGGCCGAGCAGCTCAAGACCCTGCGCCAAGCCGCCGGCGGGGGCTTCGACACGGACATCGGGCGCCTGATGCTGCCGGAGCAGCTCGAGCGCATCGCGCGCCAGCTCGAGGACGCGCGCGCGCGCGGCGCCCGGGTGCTGGGCGGGGCCGAGGTCGACCGGGAGAACCTGGTGCTGGCGCCGGCCTTGATCCTCGACGCGAAGCCGGAGATGCAGGTCATGCGCGAGGAGGCCTTCGGCCCGGTGGCGGCGGTGATGCCGGTCGCGCGCGTCGAGGAGGCCGTGGCCCTGGCCAACGACTCCCCCTACGGCCTCGCGGCGAGCGTCTGGACGCGGGACCTGCGGCGCGGCGAGGAGATCGCCGCGGCCCTCGAGGCGGGCACGGTCGGGGTCAACGACCTGGGCACGCCCTACGCGGTGTGCGGGCTCCCTTTCGGCGGGATCAAGGCCTCGGGCCTCGGCGCCCGGCACGGCGACGAGGGCCTGCGCATGTTCTGCTGGCCGCAGTCGGTGCTGGTCCACGAGTGGTCCGCGGACGGGCCCGACCCGTGGTGGTTCCCCTACAGCCGCGCGAAGGCGAACTTCATGCGCTGGCTGGCCCGCCTGTCCTAGCTAGAAGGAGACCTCGAGCCCGTCCTTGGCCACCTGGCAGGGGATGTGGAAGCCCTTTTCCTCCAGCGCGGCCTTGGCCTCGGCCTCGAGGGCGGAGAGCTCCTCGGCCGAGTAGCCCGGGTCGGCGTGGAAGAGCCAGAGGCGCGCCGCCTCGCACTCCGCCGCGAAGGCCCCGGTCGACGGGGCGTCCGAGTGGCCCTCGTCCTTGTGCGCGGCGCGGTCCTTGCCCAGCCAGCGCGCGTCGTGCACCAGGAGGTCGACGCCGCGGCAGGCCCGCGCGGTGCGCTCGTCGTAGTCCTGCAGCGCGGTGGCCTGGTCGCCGTAGAGCTCGGCGTCGGGGCAATAGGCCAGGCGCTTGCCGCCCAGGTGGAGGAGATAGCCCAGCGTCGTCGAAGGATGGTTCAGGAAGAAGGCGTTGAGCTTGACCCCGGGCGCCAGGTCGTAGGCGTCCTCCTTGAGCTCGTGGATGGTGATCTTGGCCGCGATCGGCCGGCGGTCGGCGGCGAAGCTCTTCTCCAGCGCGTCGCGCAGGCGCTTGGGCAGGCTCTCGTCCGGGTCGGCAGGCCCGAGGATGCGCAGAGTGAAGCCCTCCTGGCGCAGGAGCGGCAGGCGGCCGAGCCCGGCCACGTGGTCGGGATGATAGTGGCTCAAGAGCAGCCAGGCCTCGCGGCAGCGGTTGGCGCGCAGGATCTCCTCGCCCAAGGCGACCACGCCCTCGCCCGC
>DATLOS010000127.1:0-3399 GCA_035536155.1 Elusimicrobiota bacterium | reverse complement strand
ACGCCTTCGAGCGCGGCTCGGTCCCTCATAACGAGAGGCTCGAGTTCCTCGGAGACAGCGTCCTCGCCGCGGTGGTGGCGCACGAGCTCTTCGTGCGCCAGCCCGAGGAGGACGAGGGAGGCCTTTCCAAAAAAAAGGCCTCCCTCGTTTCCCGGGCCACCTTGGCGCGCTGGGCGGCGGAGATGAAGCTGGGCCGCCACCTGCACCTGGGCCTGGGCGAGGAGTCGACGGGCGGCCGAGAGCGACCCAGCATCCTCTCCAACGCCTTGGAGGCCGTGATCGGGGCGATCTACCTCGATGCCGGCTACGAGCCGGCGCGGCGCTTCATCCTCGACAAGCTCCTCCACGCGGAAGTCGGGGGCGCGGAGCCGGATCACAAGAGCCGGCTACAAGAAGTCGTCCAAAAACGCTATAAAGTGACGCCGGACTACCGGATGCTCAAGACCAGCGGCCCGGACCACGACCGGACGTTCTCGGTGCGGGTCCAGCTGGGCGCGCGGGTCCTGGGCAGCGGCAAGGGAAAGAGCAAGAAGGAAGCGGAGCAGGCGGCGGCCAAGGACGCCTTGGCCCACATGCCCCGCTAGTCATCGGGAGGCTTTTATGGACTACGGCTTGAACGAGACCCAGCACGAGATCGTCAACATCGCGCGCCAGATCGCGCAGAAGAAGATCAAGCCGGTCCGCGAGCACCACGACCAGACCGAGGAGTTCCCCTGGGGCATCGTCGAGGAGATCCGCAAGGCCGACCTCTTCGGCGTCTACCTCCCCGAGGAGTACGGCGGCCTGGGCGGCGGCAGCTTCGAGCTGACCTTGGCCATGGAGCAGCTGGCGACCGCCTGCGGCGGCATCGCCCTGTGCATCGGGACCTCTTCCCTGTGCGCTCTGCCCATCCTTCTTTTCGGGTCGGCCGAGCAGCGCAAGAAGTACCTCCCGGACCTGGCCACCGGCAAGAAGATCGGCGCTTTCACCATCACCGAGCCCTCGGCGGGCTCGGACGCCACGGCCACCAAGTGCACGGCCAAGCTCGAGGGAGACCACTACGTCCTGAACGGCATCAAGAACTTCTGCTCCTCCGGCAAGGAAGCCGAGACCTACGTGGTGTTCGCCAGCACCAACCCCACCCGCGGCGCCCGCGGCATCTCCTGCTTCATCGTGGAGAAGGGCACGCCCGGCTTCTCCTTCGGCAAAAAGGAAGAAAAGATGGGCATCCGCGCCAATTCGACCTACGAGTTGGTGTTCAAAGACTGCAAGGTGCCGAAGGCCAACCTCCTCTACAAAGAGGGCTTCGGCCTCTTCGTCGCCCAGGGCACCTTCGACCTCTCCCGGCCCGGCATCGGCGCGCAGGCGGTCGGCATCGCCCAGGGCGCCCTGGATGAGACGCTCGCCTACGTCCGCGTGCGCAAGCAGTTCGGCCAGCCGGTCTCGAGCTTCCAGGCCATCGGCCACATGCTGGCCGACTGCGCCACCCAGATCGAGGCGGCGCGCTCCCTGCTCTACGCCACGACCAAGGCCATGGACATCGCCATGAAGCCCGCCATCGAGATGGCCGTCAAGGACGGCATCCCGGTCTACGACGCCATGAAGAAGCTCGACACCAAGCGCTGGACCAAGGAGTCCGCCATGGTCAAGGTGTTCTGCTCGGACACGGCCATGAAGGTCACCACCGACTGCGTCCAGATGTGCGGCGGCATCGGCTACATGCGCGACTTCCCGGTGGAGAAGTTCATGCGCGACGCCAAGATCACGCAGATCTACGAGGGCACCAACCAGATCCAGCGCAACGAGATCTCCATGATGATGGTCAAGGAGGCCGCCTCCCACGCGAAGGAGGCGGTGGCCGCCTGATGGCCCTCGAGATCGTCGTCTGCGTCAAGCACACGCCGTCCTCGACCAGCGTCCCGGTCGACCCGGCGACCGGCCAGGTGAAGGCCGACTCGCTCCCGCACGAGCTCAACCCCTTCGACGCCTACGCGGTCGAAGAGGCGCTGCGCATTAAGGAGAAGGTCGCGGGCTCCAAGGTCACCGCGCTGACGTTCGGCAAGCAGACGACCGAGGGCGCGCTTAGAGACGCTCTCGCCTTGGGCTGCGATGAGGCCGTCCTCGTCAGCGACCCGTCCTTCGAGGGCTCCGACCACAACGCCGCGGCGTATCTGCTCGCCCAGGCGGTCAAGAAGCTGAGCGGCACCAAGCTGGTAATGTTTGGCAAGCAGACCAACGACGGCGAGTCCGGCCTCATGGCGGGACAAGTCGGCGCGTGGCTGGATTGGCCGAGCGCCGCGGGCGTCAAGAAAGTCGCCGCGGTCGACGACTCCGCCATCACCGTCGAGCGCCTCATGGAAGACGGCACGGACACCGTGAAGCTCAAGTTGCCGGCCGCGCTCGCGGTCACCAAAGAGATCAACGAGCCCCGGCTGCCGTCTCTCAAGGGCAAGATGTCGGCCAAGAAGGCGGTCATCCCCAAGTGGGGCCCGGCGGAGCTCTCCGCCGACGCCGCGAAAGTCGGCGCCAACTCGCCCACCGCGACGGCCAAGGTCGCTCCGGTTCCGTCCCGGCCGTCCGGCGTGGTCATCGCCGGCGGCTCGCCCGAGGAGAAGGCGCACAACTTGGTCGAGAAGCTCAAAGAAGCGAAGCTGATTTAGAGGCCAACATGGCGAAAGGAATCTGGTGCGTCGGCGAGATTAGAAACGGGAAGCTCACTCCGGCGTTGTCCGAGCTGATCACGGCGGGCAAGAAGCTCGCCGCGGCTCGCGGGGAGTCCGTCACCGCCGTGGTCGTGGGCGCGCCCGGAGCGGGCGAGCTCGCCAAGGCCGCCGGCGCCGAGAAGGTCATCGCCCTCGAGCACGCCTCCTTCGCTCATTTCATCGACGAGGCCCACGCTCGGGCCTTGGTCGAGCAGGCCAAGAAGGACGCTCCCGCGATCGTTTTGCTGCCCGGCTCGGTGTGGGGACGCTCCGTGGCCCCGCGCTTGGCCGTGGGGATGTCGGGCGCCGCGGTCTCGGATGCCTTGGACATCGCCGCCGATGGGGGAAACCTCACGGTGACGCGGTCCTCTTACGCGGGCGGCGCCATCGCCACCGTCTCGGTCAAGGCTCTGCCGGTCGTCATCACGGTCCGGCCCATGGCCTTCGGGCGCGCGGCCGCCGCTTCCGCTGCGGTGAGCGTCGTCGCCGTCGATCCCTCGTCCTGGGGCCTCAAGACGGAGTTCGTCTCCTTCGCGCCGGAGCAGTCGAGCGAGATCGACCTCTCCACCGCCGAGAAGATCGTCTCCGGCGGGCGCGGGCTGGGCGACGCGAAGGGTTTCGAACTGGTCCGGTCGTTGGCGCAGTCCTTGGGCGCGGCGGTGGGCGCTAGCCGCGCGGTCGTCGACGCGGGCTGGATCGCCTACAAGCATCAGGTCGG
>DATLOS010000126.1:0-2524 GCA_035536155.1 Elusimicrobiota bacterium | reverse complement strand
ACAAGGATAGGCGGTTTGGCGCGGCTTGGCAATGTCTGAAAGGGCTGGGCCCGGCAGGATTTGAACCTGCGACCAACCCGTTATGAGCGGGGCGCTCTAACCGCTGAGCTACGGGCCCTTATATCCCGATTTTACCCCGTTTTGGGGCCCGGCGCTCGTCGAGACTTCTGGCATTTGTCATAATGGGGCGATGTCCGAGTCCTTCGACCTCGTCGTGATCGGCAGCGGCCCCGGCGGCGAGGGCGCCGCCATCCACGCCTCCAAGGCGGAGCGCAAGGTGGCCCTCGTCGAGCGCCATCGCGCGGTCGGCGGCGGCTGCACCCATTGGGGCACGATCCCGAGCAAGGCCCTGCGCCAGTCCATCCAGCAGCTGGCCGATCTCAAGGCGAACCCCCTCCTGCGCTCCGCGGCCCGAAGTCTCTCGGTCGACTACCCGGATCTGCTGCGTTCCGCCGCGGGCATCGTCGACGAGCAATCGCGCCTGCGCCGCTCCTATTTCGACCGCAACGGCGTGGAGCTGGTCGAGGGCGAGGCCGCCTTCTCCGGGCCCGACGAGCTCCGCGTCCAGGTCTCGGGCGGCGCCGCGCGGACCCTGCGCGCCAAGGGCTTCATCCTGGCCACCGGCTCCCGGCCCTACCGGCCGCCCGAGGTCGATTTCTCGCACCCCCGCGTGCTGGACAGCGACAAGGTCCTCGGCTTGAAGGAGACGCCGGCGTCCATGACGATATACGGCGCCGGCGTGGTCGGCTGCGAGTACGCCTCGATCTTCCGCAGCCTGGGGACCAAGGTCAACCTGGTCAACACCCGGGAGAAGCTCCTCACCTTCCTCGACGACGAGATCATCGACGCGGTGAGCTACCACTTGCGCGACCAGGGCGTCCTGCTGCGTCACGGCGAGGAGAGCGCGCGGGTGGAGACGGCCGACGACGGCGTCACCCTGCACCTCAAGTCGGGCAAGAGCATGAAGACCGACTACCTCCTCTGGGCGAACGGCCGCGCCGGCAACACCGACTCGCTCGGGCTCGACGCGATCGGGGTGCGCCGCGACGAGCGCGGCAACCTCATCGTCAACGAGAGCTACCAGACCACCCTTCCCCACGTCTACGGCGTGGGCGACGTGATCGGGTTTCCCGCGCTGGCCTCCGCCGCCTACGACCAGGGCCGGTCCGCGGCGACGCACTTCGTGGAGGGCAAGGCCGGGGGGCGGCTCGCGCGCGACATCCCCACCGGCATCTACACCATCCCCGAGATCAGCTCCGTCGGGCGCAGCGAGCGCGAGCTGACCCGCGACCGCGTCCCCTACGAGGTGGGCCACGCCATGTTCCGCCACTTGGCGCGGGCGCAGATCATGGGCGCCAAGGTCGGCATGCTCAAGCTGCTTTTCCACCGCGAGAGCCTGCGCATCCTGGGCGTGCACTGCTTCGGCTACCAGGCCGCGGAGATCGTCCACATCGGCCAGGCGATCATGGCCCAGCCGGGCGAGGCGAACTCCCTTCTGTACTTCCTGCAGACCACCTTCAACTACCCCACGATGGCCGAGGCCTACCGCGTGGCGGCGCTCAACGGCTACAACCGCCTGCGGGGCATCGTCCCGCGCGCGGGCTGAAGTCCTGGCGCATTCGTTGCGCGTCTTGCGTCCGAGGCGCGATGCTTCAGCCCGGATACGCCGCAATCGTCGGTCTGGCGTGCGCTTGGGCGCGGGCCGGCGCCGTAGCGGTCGCGGCGCGGCCCGCTCCGGCGGCGCCGGTCGTCGCTCCCGTCTTGCCCGTTGCCGCGGCTGCCGCGGCGCTCGAGCCGAAGCTGCCGTCGCTGGCGGCGCCGACTCTGGAGCTCTCGGCCCCGGTCGAGCTCCCGCCCGTGAACCTGTATCCGGCGACCGGGCTCATGGCGCTTCCCCTGCTCGAGGCGCCGCGCATCCCGCCGCCGCGGCCGCGCCACCGGGAAGCGGAGCGGAAGGCGCCGGTCCTGGAGAGCCTGCGCGACGCGGCCCGAGAAGCGGAGAACAGGCAGGAAAGTCCGGCCGCCGCTCCCGGCGCGCCGTTCGACGGCTCCGCGGCCCCCGCGTCGCCCGCGGAGCCCGTCGCCGCCGAGCCGGAACCCGCCCCGGAGCCTCCGAAGAAACCGCGTGTTCCCAAAAAGAAGCGCCGGCGGCCGCCTCGGCCGGCCGACGTCCCGGAGCGCGAGCTGGAGCGCGATCTCGGGCTCCAACCTTTGTAGGCGGCGGACCCGCCGCCGCCTGCCCCGTCTACCCCGCGACCTTTTCCAGCGGGAGCCGGAAGGCCCCGGGATGCCGCTCGATGAGCTCGAGCAGCGCCCGCAGCAGGTCGATCGAGGTCACGATCCCGCAGAGCTGGCCGCGGCGCGTGATCGGGACCCGGTGGATGCGCTTCTTGAGCATCTCCTTGGCCAGGTCCCGGATCGAGGTGGTCTCTTCGAAGGAGATCACCGCGGGGGTCATGATGTCCAGCACCCGGGTCATGTCGGGATTCTCGAGGTGGAAGCCTTGGGAGCGGATGCCCTCCTC
>DATLOS010000125.1:0-4749 GCA_035536155.1 Elusimicrobiota bacterium | reverse complement strand
TCGACGCTGAAGCCGTTCTCGCGGTCGGGCTTGTACTGCTCGAGGAGCTTGGCCAGGAGCTTCTCGTCGACGGGCTCGTAGAAGGCCTTCTGGAGCTTGGAGTCGAGCGCGTCGGCGATGGCCTGGCCGCGGCCGGTCTTGTCCAGGAAGGCGCGCACGCCGAGGCGGTGGTAGGTCTGGAATTGGACGGCGTCCTCGGTCATGACCTGGGTCTTGGGGCCGCAGGCTGAGAGCAGGAGGAAAAAGGCGGATGCCAGCGCGAAGCGCATGCCGCATTATATTCAAAAGAGGCGCCGGGACGAAGGGCCCAGACGGAAAGGGGTCCTTAAATAGTGAAGACTGACCCCCATGGACCTGCGCCGCCGGGCCCCGATCCCCGGTAGAATCCAGCCGATGTCCCTTCTGCGCAGGGCCCTGGGCCCCTTCCTTTCCCTGGGCCTGGTCCTCTCCTCGGTTCCCCTTCCGGTCTGGTCGGCCCAGCGGATCGCCGCGCCGGGAGCCCGCGTCCAGGCGGAGCTCCCGCCCGCGCTGGGCTCCACGCCGGCCGCCTTCGCCGACCAGTTGGGCCTCGAGCTCTCCGCGCTTTCGGCTCTTGCCGGAGGGCTGGAGACCGCGCCCGCCTCCGCGGCTCCGGAGAGCGCGGCGAGTCCGGCGCCCAGCCTGGCCTTGCCCGCGGCCTTGCCGGAGGAGGGCTCGCTGCGCCGGGAGGTCTACCGGGCCCTGGACCGCGCTTTCGACGATTCCCGCGCCGCGCAGGCGCTCCTGGAAAGCGCTCGGGCCGGGGCCGCTCCCGGAGACGCGCAGGCCGCCGACGCGGCGGCGCGCAAGCTCTCCGAGTTCCTCGAATCGCGCCGCGCCGACCCCGGCCTGCGCGCTTGGGTGCGGGAGCTGGCGGGGCCGGAGCGCGCGGCCGAGGCCGCGGCGGGCTTCGACGGCTCGCGCCTGCTCCGCGGCGAGCCGTCGTCGCTGAGCCGCATCCTCGATTTCTATCACCCGGAGAGAGCGCGCGCGGCGGCCGCCCCCGCGCCCCTCGGCCTCGCGGCGCCCCTCGGGGGCGCGCAGGACGCGGCGGCGGCGCCCGCCGCGCCGGAGACGACGCCGCCTCCGGTCGCTGCCGCGTCGGCCGATCCGGTGGCCGTCCGCTTCGGGGGCTGGCTGGGGTGGGTGAGCCCGCTGAAGCTGATCGCCAACGTGCTGGATCTTCTCCACATGTTCGCCCTGCGCCGCCTGATGCGCAAGCTCATCAACCGGCTCTACATCCCGGGCGACAGCCGGGAATATTCCGTCGAGCTCATCGCCAAGCCCGAGCCCAACGCCTACATCTGGCCGGAGAAGGCCCTGATGGGAGTCTACCTGGGCCTTCTCCCCTTCGTCCGGAACTTGGACGAGTTCGCCTCGGTCCTGGCGCACGAGATGACGCACCAGAACAAGGAACACCTCAAGGCCGCCACGGACACGGAGGACGTGCGGCGCTTCCTCGACAACCTGGAAGGCTACTCCGACATGGACGCCGGCCAGCGCGAGGAGATGCGCGCCGACCTCGGCTCGCTCGACCGCATGATCAAGTCGGGCTTCAACCCCTGGGCGGCCTACGAGTTCGAGAAGCGGATCACGGCCTTCCAGTCCAAGCTCTTCAGCCTCAAGATCCTCAAGCACCTCTTCCGGATCATCCTCGGCCGCAGCTTCGACTACTGGGAGGCGCACCCGGCGGGCGAGGTGCGCATGAAGGCCATGAAGGCCTACATCATCCACCGGGGCTTCCGCGAGGACCTCTCCAAGGTGACGGAGAACGGCTTCCAATCCCTGCCCTGGGGCGTGCGCCTGATCCGCTTCTGGATGATCCTGCCGACCTTCCTCTTCACCTCGCCCTGGATGTGGCGCCTCTACCTCGCCTACCTTTCCTACAACGTCGTATTCATGGTCATCGCCCTCTTCGACACTTCGGCCGCCCACGTGGCGCGCGAGAACGCCGACGCGGCGGTGAACGCGACGAAGGGATTCTTCTCCCTGCTATGGGATAGCGCGTATCAGAACGTGCTCACGCCCATCGGCCATTTCCTGTCGCCCATTTGGAGCCGCTTTCTCGGCCCGATCCTGGGGGGCCTGTGGTTGCTGGTGAAGGAGGCGGGAGCGGGCCTGCTCAAGCTCTACATGCTGCCTTTCCAGCTTCTCTTCCCGAAGCTGAAGCCCATGGAGGCGGTCTTCGTCGGATTCGTCGGCTCTCTCCTCTATATGGCCCGGCGCATGGGCATCGCGAAAGACGCCACCTACAAGAACTTCGCCGCGGCGAAAGACGGCCTCCGGACCGTGCGCCGGAGCTTCCGGAAGCTCGCGGCCAAGGGCCGGCTCGACGACGCTCTTCTCGTGCGGCACCTGGCCTTGGCCGAGAGCCGCCTTCACGATCTGGAAGAGGTCCACCGGCGCGGCGGCTTCATCCGAAAGCTCTCGGAGCTGACCGGGCTGGACTGGCTGCGCTGGCGCTGGCGGAGCTTCCATAAGGAGCTGCTCTCGGAGCTCTCGTCCCGGCTGTCGAAGCGGGACCCGGAGGGCCGCGCGGCTCTCTACGCCCTGGCGCGGCCCCAACTCGACCGCGTGCCGGGCTTCCTGCTCGAGTACTCCGCGGAGCGCAAGCTCCTGGAGCGGATCGCCGCGCAAGGCGGGGGAACCCGCGCTCCGCCCGCGCGCCGCTATCGCGGCCACGCGCTCGCGGCGCCTTTGTCGGAGCTGCGCCTAAGCCTCTTGGGCTCGGCCGACGCCCTTCCCGCCCAAGCCGGACCCGCCGACATACTGCGTCTGGTCGAGCAGCTGCGTCGGGCGGGCCTGGTCGACACGGCTAGGAAAGTCTTCGACCGGAACTACGCGAGGACCTTGGACTTCGTGCTCTCCGAGGACAGCCCGGACGGGGCTTCGCTCCGGATCTGGCTCGAGTCGGAAAACGATTTCCGCGCCCGCGCGAGCCTCTGGAAAGTGGGATTCCCCGCGCGGGCATGGCGGGACTGGAAGCTTTTCCTGGCGGGCCTGCGCGGCGTCGGCCGGGACCTGGCCTGGCGCATGGCCTACACGGCCATGGCGCACAAGGTGCCGCGCGCGGTGTGGCCGTGGGTGTCCCCGCGCTGGTGGGCGGACCTCGTCGGCCGGTTCCTGATCCGGCGGGAGCTCGGGCGCCTCCACTCCTCGGTCGCGGGGCTCAAGGCTTTCGCCGACCGCCTGGCTTCGGCCCGCCACGTGGACCTGGAGCCGCTCTCCATCGAGTTCCACCGAGTCTTGGTCGGCCACCCGGGCTGGGTCGTCGGCCGCGAGGACCTGGACGCCCTCGTCGCCGCGGAGTATTTCTGGCCGAAGTTCGGCGGCAATTCCCCCGGCTTCCTCGAGACCCTGCTCGTGGAGGCGGTCAAGAAGCTCTCGGAGAAGTACCCGGACCGCTGGAAGTACGAGCCCGGCTCCTCGGAGAAGCTGCACGGGGTGTACCTCGCCGGCCTGGCGCGCTTGGGCCTTTCGCCGGCGGACTGGGAGGGGCGCCTCGAGCTCTGGAAGACGCTCACGGACCGCGGCGTGACCAGCCGCACCGACGCCATGTTCGCGGAGCTCTACGCGGGCGCGCCCGCCGCGCGCCGCCTCGAGGTCGAGGACTTGGCGCTCCGGGAGGGCCGCGTCTGGGAGCAGGGGCTCAAGGCCTCGATCGTGGAGCGCCGCCTCAAGGAGGGCGCCGCTTTCCGCGCGCTCCTGGTCGAGAAGGACCCCGGACCGCGCCGGGCGCTGCTGCGGGCGGTGATCGACGAGCTGCAGAAGGATTATCCCGAGCGCGGCCTCTACTACGAGCGGATACTCGAAGGCGTCTCGCGCGAGATCCGCTCCGACATGGCGGAGAGCGCCCTCATCCACGAGGCCAAGAACCCGGCCACCGGCGAGCGCGGGGAGGACCTGGGCCTGCGCGTGCTCTCGGACATGCTGCAGACCGCCCACGGCTGGAGCCGGCGCCAGCAGTGGCGCCTGGTCCTCTTCCTGCGCGGCGACGCGCCGCCCACGCGCAAGATCCGCCGCGCCTTCCGGGTGGTGGGCACCGAGCGCGTGCGCCGCATGTTCGAGATCCTGCCGGTCCTGGGCCGCACCGAGCTCTTGGACGCCTTCCTCGACTCGCCGCAGGGCTTGGCCGGCACGATAGACCTTCGCCGCGGCTACGGCCGCCGCATCCTGGAGCACGTGCTGCCCAAGGGCGATCCCGAGGCGCGGCGCGTGGCCTACGAGGTGCTGGAGTCCTTCTTGTACGCGCTGAAGCGGACCACCGGCTCGAGCGGCCTGCAGAGCTACGTCCTCGCCTACATGCTCTCCATGCCCAAGACGGAGGCCTCGTCGGTGGGCAACATCCTCAAGGGCATCCTCGAGATCTTCGGCGCCACCGGCGTGAAGATCGGGCAGTTCCTCGCGGCCTCCCAGCTCCTGCCCGAGGAGGAGACGCGCATACTGCGCGGCCTCCAGGAGCAGGCGCTCGAGCCGGAGCGCGAGCACATGTACCAGGACTTGCGCGAGATCACGGGCCGCAACGACCTGCCCTTCGCGGTGGAGGACCTGCTGGGGGCGGCCTCGATCAAGTACGCCTTCTCCGCCCGCGAGCTCGGCGCCGGGCAGAAGGTGGTCCTCAAGGTCTTCCGCCTCTCGGCCATGGCCCACACCCCGACCGAGTTCACGTTGCTCGGCCACATGGCCAAGCGCCTGAGGCGTCACGGCCCGCAGTACGGGATATTCCAGGCC
>DATLOS010000124.1:0-9566 GCA_035536155.1 Elusimicrobiota bacterium | reverse complement strand
CGGCGCGGGCGCAAGCGGGTGGCCGGGGAGGCGCGCAGCGCGCAGACCTTGCGCACGTACGTCCGCGACGCCTGCGACCAGGGGCCCGCGAGCGCCCGCGGCCCGCCGTGGTACGCCGCGATCACGCGGCGCTTGGCCCAGGCCGGGCCGTCGCGAAACCGGGTGCCCTCGAGCCCGTAGCGGCGCCACGCCAGGCGAAAGAGGAGCCCCAGGTAGTCCGTCCCGGCGCGGATGTTCGTCTCGGGATCGAAGAGCGCCTCGGCCGGGACTCCCAGCTCGGCGGCGGTCTCCGGCATCAGCTGCATCAGCCCGCGGGCTCCGGCCGGCGAGACGCAGGGCGGGTGGAACTCCGACTCCGTCGCCACGATCGCCTTGACCAGGCGCGGGTCCAAGCCGTTGCGCTGCGCGTGCGCCAGGATGAGGTCGTCGAAGGCAAAAGAGGCCGGGGCCGCCTGCTGCGCGGCCCCGACGTCGGCCAAGCCCAGGGAGAGCACGCAAGCCGCGAGCGGCAAGCTCCCCATGGCCGGCCCCCATGCGGTCCCTCCGAGGACCGCTTGTCCGCTACTTGGCGCTCTTCGCGCCGAAGTAGAAGCGCACTCCCAGACCCACGTCGGCGTCGACGTCCCCGGTCGGCGTCATGCGGAACACCGGGCCGGCCTCGACGAACAGCTCGATCGGCTGCTTGTCCACCCAGTAGTCCACGCCCGCGATGGTGCGCAGCGCGAACTGGGTGTCCGGCGCCGCCTGGATGCGCGGGCCGAGCCCGACGTAGCCTCCCAGCTTCCCCCGGGCCGGCTGCGGGAATAAGTCCCAGCCGTGCCACAGGAAGTCGCCGTAGGCGACGGGATCGTCCGAGAACCCGACCCCGAGGTCGAGGGCCTTCGTCCCGTCCAGCCAGTACTTCGCCGTTGCGCCGATGGGCCGGCCCACCACCACGCCGGCCCCGAGGTCCCCGGCCTGCTGGGCGCGCGCCGCGCCCGCGCAGGCCAGGATGCACGCCGCCAAGACCGCTCTCGTGATCCTCATAGCGCCTCCTGGATACGGCCCGACGGCCTACCGGCCCCGTCCGCCGTGCGGACGGTCGTGGTCCATCATCCTATCGCTCCGGTCATGGTCCCCGTCGCGATCCCGATTACGATCCGCGACCGCGTCCCGGTCGCCCCGCTTGTCGTCGCGGTCGCCGCGCTTGTCGTCGCGGTCGACGCGTTCCCGGCCCTTGCCCGAGACGTCCCCCAGCTTGAAGCCGTAGTTCTGGGCGATCTTGCCCCAGCCCATGCCGGACTGGCGCAGCTTCATGACGTCGCCCACGGGAACGCCGGCTTTCTGCGATATGGCCAGGGCATGCCGGACTTCGCCCCAACCCAGCCCCTGTTTGCGCAGGTCCAGGACCTGCTGATCCGTGACCTTGAACTCCGAGGCGATCCTCGAGACTTCCCGGCTCGTCCCTTTGTTCTCCGTCCTCTCCGGGGGCTTCGACTCATCCTCCATCCGCCCCTTATCGTCCGCATCCGCGGGCGGCGGGACGTCGGCGGCTCGCAGCGACGGCGCGAACGCGCCCAGCCCCAGCACGACGGTCAGCATCTGCATGCGGTTCATGACGCACCTCCCGCTACATTCGATTGGACGCGGGGGCGGCCCGAAAGGTTGGGACCGGACGATTTACGGCCGGAAGCTAGCGATGATGCCCGGAGCCGTGAGGCTCGTGGCGCTCGTGATGCTCGTGATGCTCATGGAAGGAGCGTTCGCCGCGCTCGCGGCCGCCGGAACGCTCGCGCGGGCCCTCGTGCGCGCGCCGGGCCTTCTCGGACGCCGCGCGGCGCAGCTCCTCGCGGCGGCCCTCCGGCAGGGCGCTGAAGCGCCGCCACTTGCCCAGCAGCTCCTCGCGCTCTTTTCGGGAAAGCTTGGCGAAGGCCTCGTAGCGCCGGCGCAGCAGGCTGCGCTGCGCCTCGGGCATGGCCTGGAAGCGCCGATAGTTGGCGAGGATGAGCTCCCGCCGCTGGGGCGACAGGGACTCCCAGGTCGCCCGCGCCCGCGCCAGGCGCGCCTCGTCCGTCTGCGAGCGGACGGCCGAGAGGCCGAGCAGGAGCAGGCCCGCGGCGAGGAGATTCCGGGTCATGGCGCGCCTCCCGGCATGGCCCGGACCGCGTCCCAGTTCTCGAAGAGGTCCAGATGCTCGAAGAACTCGAGCTGCTCCGCCGCCGCCATGGGGACGTCGGTCGCCGGCTTCGGAACCGGCCGCGCGATGAGGAACAAAGCCAGCCCCGCGGCCGCGGCGGCGAGCGCGGGCGCCCAGACGGGAGCGCTCCGCCGCGCCGGCTCCAAGAGCCGCTTCCGGGTAGACGCCGCCAACCGCGCCCAGCGCCCGTCGCCCGGGAGAGACTTGTCCCAGGACAGCGGCTCGCCGCCCTTCGTCGAGGAGCGCGCGCACAACGCGCGGAAGGAGTCGAGCTCGCGGGCGCACTCGGCGCAGGACCGCGCGTGGGCCTCCGCCTCCGGGCCGACTTCGGCCCGCGGCCAGGACGACCAAAGATCCTCTTGGAGCGCGCGGCAGTTCATGAGAGCCTCTTCCTCATCTTGTGCGTCGCCGAAAACAGCGTCGACTTGACCGTCCCCTCGCTGACCTCGAGCGACTGGGCGATCTCCCCCAGCGAGTAGCCCTCCAGGCGCAGAGCGGCGATCTCCCGCTCCCGCGGGCTCAGGGCCGCCATGGCCCGCTCCAGGTCCAGCTTCTTCTCCAGCTCCTCGTCCTCCGCCGGCCCGGGCCGGGCCGAGCGCAAGCGCTCCTCCCAGGAGGAGCCGTCGTCGTCGCCGCGCGGGGCGTCCAACGACAGCCAGCTCCGGAGCTTCGCCCAGCGCAGGCGGGAGCGCGCCTCGTTGAGGGCGATGCGCGACACCCAGGTCTTGAAGCTGGAGCGGCCCTCGAAGCGGCCGAGGCCGCGGAAAGCCTTCAAAAACGCCTCCTGCGCCGCGTCCTCGGCGGCGTCCGGGTCATGGAACATGCTCAAGAGAAAGCTCGCCACGGTCTTTTGATGGCGCTCGATCAGGCCCCCGAAGGCCTCCGCATCCCCCGCCCGGGCCCGACGCACCAGCTCCTCGTCCGTCTCCGGCACCGGCACTATTGAGACTCCTTATTGCGCCGAAAGGTTGGGTCGTTTCGCCTCGCCAGCCAGACGATATGGTGAGCCCCGCGGTGCTGGTTTCGGCTGCGGGCCACCACCTCGGAGACCTCGAAGCCGGCCTTGCGCAGGCGCTTCACGAAGGGCTTGTTGGGGCGGGCGGACCAGAGGGCGAGCGTGCCGCCGGGACGCAGGGCCGCGGCCGCGACGGCCAGCCCTTCCTCGCCGTAGAGCCAGTCGTTGGCCTTCACCGTCAGCCCCTCGGGGCCGTTGTCCACGTCTTGGAGAATCGCGTCGTAGGCGCCCTTCTCCGCGCGCAGGACGTCGGCGATGTCGCGCTGGAGGACGGCGGCTCGCTTGTCCGCGAGAGGATTGCCGGCGAGGTGGCCGATCAAGTCCAGGTTCCAGGCCACCACCTCCGGGACCAGCTCGCAGACGTGGACCCGCGCGTCCGGCCCGACCCGCTTCAAGGCCGCGGCCAAGGTGTAGCCCATGCCCAGCCCGCCGATGAGCACGCTGGCCCGGCGAACCGTGGCCAGCCCCGCGCAGCCCAGCTCCGAGAGGGAGTCCTCCGAGGAGTGCGTCAGGTTGGTCATGAGCAGATGGCCGTCCACCTTGATGACGTACTCGGACCCGCGGCGATGGAGGCTGATCTCCTCGGTTCCGCCCGGCACCCGCGCATTCCCCAGCAGCTCCCAAGGGATCATCCGCGCACCCGAAGCTCGGCTTTGCCGCCGCGCAAGGCGAACTCCTCGACCGAGACGTCGGCGAGCGCGGCGCAGAGCTCGGCCGCGGCCGCGTGGAAGGGCTTGGCCAGCTCGAGCCGCAGAAAGAGGGGCCACGGCACGGGCCGCGCGAAGGTCCAGGCCATCCCGTCGCCCGACGCGCGGGCCCCGGCGATTGGATGCAGGCGGTGCACGTCCGCCAGGACGCGGTCGAGCTCGGCTACGCCGGTGCCGGCCGGCCGCGCCGCGCCCGCGCGGGATTTCCCGGCCGCGGGGAAGATGCCGAAGGATCTCAGGCGCGCCGCGGCCGCGGGAGAGAGCCTCACGCCGCCTCCTTCGCGGGCTGGAATATGCCTGTGTCGCCCAAAGCGTAGCGCGCGCGGTGCTCGCGGTGCTTGGCCCGCGCCTCGTCGACCAAGGATTTGGGGAAAGCCAAGACGGCGTGATGGTGGAGCATGGCCTCGCGCCAAAGGCGCAGGAGAAAGCCCTGCCCGAGCGCCGTGAGCGAGGCGTAGCCGGAGACGCTGCGCAGCATGTCCTCGACGTGCCAGGCGCGGCGGCAGATGTTGCGGGCGACCGAGTCCCGCGCGCGCCTCGGGACCGCGTCCGCGTCGAGCGCGCGCAGAAGGTAGCGGTTCACGTTCACGAAGGCGTGCGCGCCCAGGAGAAGCCCGCGCAGGCGCCGCGCGTCGGGCCGGAGCGGCGAGTAGAAGACCTGTCCGCCCTGCCCGGGCAGGATGAGCGGGTCGAGCTCCGAGAGCAGGTTCGCCTTCTGGTGGCAGAACTCGTGGATCAAGGTCTCCTGCTGGAGGAGGCTGTCCTCGGAGTGCGAGAGCCCGAGGGCGCCGCGCATGCTCTGGTAGGACGAGCTCACGCTGCCGTACTTCTTCGGGTTCTCGAGCGGGATCAAGACGCGGATGAAGCCGGAGAGCTCGGCGTGCAGGCCCGGATCGAGGCGGGCGATCTCGCCCAAGGCGTGCCTCAGGACCCGCGCGTAGGCCTTCTCCTGGGCCGGGGTCGGCGCGGCGGGCGGGTGGACCCGGACCGGCTCGAGGATCAGCGGGTCGCGGAAGTCGACCCACACGCCCGGGGCCAGCTCGGGCAGGAGGGCGAGACGCGCGCCCGGCCCGCTCAGACGGCCTTTGCGGACCGACACCTCGACGACCTCGCCGGCCTTGGCGCGCGGGAAGGTCAGCCATTCCCGCCGGCCGGTCGCATGGAATCGCCCTCCCGGGCCCAGGCGAACCCGCAGCTTCAGAGGCGCGCCCGTCTCGAGGGCGAGGGCCGCGGCGAAGGACTGGAAGGCGGCAAGATGCTCCTCGGGCTCGGCCCCGCCGCGGGCGCGAAAGAGCCAGTGATCCAGAGCGGGGAAAAGCAGCAGGCGCCGGCGCGCCGGATGGTCCCGCTCGAGAAAAAACCGCAGCCGCGGGACCGCGCCCGCCGAAGCCAGTCCGCGCAGGTCCTCCAGCGCGCGGCGGGCCCGCGCGTCGAGCGCCGCGCGCCACTCCTCCGTCTCGCCGCCCGAGAGGGCCCAGAAATCCGGCGTCCAGTCCATATCTTCGACGAAGAGCCAGTATAGCGTTTGTAGTATGATCGGGGCCAATGAGCGGGCGAGTCTGCGTGCTCTTGAGCGGCGGCCTCGACAGCGCCGCGCTGGTCGGGCACTACCTCAAGCGCGGCGCGCGGGTCCAGCCGGTCTACGTCGCCGACGGCCTGCGCTGGGGAAAAGCCGAGCGCGCCGCCGCCGCGCGCTTCCTGAAGGCGCTGGGCTCGTCCCGCGTCGCTCCCCTGCGGGTCCTGCGCTTCGAGCAGAGCGACCTTTACGCGCCCGGTCACTGGGCGCGCCGCGGGCGGGTGCCCGCCGCGCACACCCCCGACGAGTGGGTGCGCCTCGAGGGCCGGAACCTGTTGCTCCTGGCGAAGGCCGGGACCTTGTGCGCCAACCTGGGCATCCCGCGCGTGGCGCTGGCCATCCTGCGCGGCAACCCCTTCCCCGACGCGCGGCCGGAGTTCTTCCGCTCCCTGGAGCGGAGCCTGCGCCTGGGCCTGGGCCGCGCCGTCCGGATCGAGACGCCCTTCGCGCGCGTCAAGAAAGAGGACGTGATCCGCCGGCACCGGGACCTGCCCCTCGGGCTCACCTTGTCCTGCATCCGGCCGTCCGCCGGACGAAACTGCGGAGACTGCTCGAAATGCTCCGAGCGCCGCGACGCCTTCGTCCGGGCGAGGATCGCCGACCCCACGCCCTACCCAGCCCGATAGGAGGAAGACATGTCCGAGCACAAGGCATCCATCCGCTGGCGCCGCGAGACCCCCGGCTTCGGCTACGAGGAGTACAACCGCGAGCACTCCTGGTCCTTCGACGCCGGCATCCAGGTAGGCGCCTCCGCGGCCCCCGCTTATAAAGGGAAGCCGGACCGCGTCGACCCCGAGGAGGCCTTCGTCGCGGCCATGTCGAGCTGCCACATGCTCACCTTCCTCGCCATCGCGTCGCGCAAGCGCCTGGTCGTCGAGTCCTACGAGGACGACGCCGTGGGCCAGCTCGAGAAGAACGAGGCCGGCAAGCTCGCCGTCACCCGCTGCGTCCTGCGCCCGCGCGTCGCCTTCTCCGGGACCCAGCCTTCGAAGGAGGAGCTCGCCAAGCTCCACGAGCAGGCTCACCAGAACTGCTTCATCGCCAGTTCGGTCCGCACGGCGATAGCGATCGAGTAGACGGCTTCACAACCCGCCGCAATTGTCTAGAATACGCCGCTTCTCCAAAACCCAGGAGGATCGCATGAAATCCGCGTCTCTCTTCGCCGTCCTGCTCCTCGCCTCGCCGTCGCGCGCCGCCTCGGCGGCCGCCACCCCGGCGCAGGCCAAGGCCTTCATCGACAAGGCCGAGGCCGAGGTCGAGGAGCTCGGCCACCGCGACCAGCGCGCGAACTGGGTCCAGGAGAACTTCATCACCGACGACACGGAGAAGATGACCGCCGAGGCCGACCAGGCCCTGGCCGCCGCGGTGGCGCGGCTGGCCGACGAGTCCAAGGCCTACGACGGCCTGGCGCTGGACCCCGTCGTCGCCCGCAAGATCAAGCTGCTCCGCCTCCTCGTCACCGCCCCCGCCCCGCCCGAGCCCGCGGACCAGAAGGAGCTCACCGAGATCACCGCGTCGCTCCAGAGCACGTACGGCAAGGGGAAATACTGCAAGGACGGCAAGTGCCGCACCCTCCAGGATTTGGAGGACGTGATGCGCGAGAGCCGCGATCCCAAGGCCCTCTTGGACGCCTGGACCGGCTGGCGCACCGTGTCGCCGCCCATGCGCCCGCGCTACCAGCGCTTCGTCGAGCTCTCCAACAAGGGCGCGCGCCGCCTCGGGTTCTCCGACACCGGCGCCCTGTGGCGCTCCAACTACGACATGACCCCGGAGCAGTTCTCCGCCGAGCTCGACCGGCTCTGGGACCAGGTGAAGCCCCTCTACGCCGCGCTCCACGCGCACGTGCGCGCCAAGCTCGTCGAGAAGTACGGCGAGAAGGAGGTCGGGACCGACGGCCTCATCCCCGCGCACCTCCTCGGCAACATGTGGGCGCAGAGCTGGGAGAACGTCTACGACCTGGTCGCGCCCAAGAGCTCGGACGCGGGCTACGACCTCACCAAGATCCTCCAGGACCGCAAGACCACGCCGATCGACATGGTCAAGCGCGGCGAGGCCTTCTTCACCTCGATGGGCTACGCGCCCCTGCCGCAGACGTTCTGGGAGCGCTCTCTGTTCACCAAGCCCGCCGACCGCGAGGTGGTCTGCCACGCCTCGGCCTGGGACGTCTCCTCGTCGCAGGACCTGCGCATCAAGATGTGCATCAAGATCAACTCCGAGGACTTCACCACCATCCACCACGAGCTCGGCCACAACTTCTACCAGCGCGCCTACGGGAACCAGCCTTACCTCTTCAAGGGCAGCGCCAACGACGGCTTCCACGAGGCCGCGGGCGACACCATCGCCCTGGCGGTCACGCCCGAGTACCTGAAGAAGGTCGGCTACCTCGACAAGGTCCCGGGCCCGGACAGCGACCTGGGGCTGCTCCTGCGCATGGCCCTCGAGCGCGTGGCCTTCCTGCCCTTCGGCCTGGTCGTCGACCAGTGGCGCTGGAAGGTCTTCTCCGGCGAGGTCCAGCCCAAGGACTACAACAAGGTCTGGTGGGAGCTGATCGCGAAGTACCAGGGCATCAAGCCGCCGGTCGCGCGCAGCGAGAAGGACTTCGACCCGGGCTCCAAGTACCACGTCGCGGCGAACGTCCCCTACACGCGCTATTTCCTGGCGCACCTCCTCGAGTTCCAGTTCTACCGGAGCTTCTGCCGCCAGGCCGGGCAGACGTCGCCGCTGCACCGCTGCACCTTCTACGGCAACAAGGAGGTCGGCAAGCGCTTCGAGTCGATGATGGCGATGGGGCAGAGCCAGCCCTGGCCCGACGCCCTGGAGAAGGCGACCGGCTCGCGCGAGATGGACGCCACCGCGGTGCTCGACTATTTCGCCCCGCTCAAGGCCTGGCTCGACGAGCAGAACAAGGGCCGGAAAGTCGGCTTCTAGCCCGTTATAATAGATCGCTGGAGGGTTGGCCGAGCGGTCGAAGGCGCCTGTCTTGAAAACAGGTGTACCTCAAAAGGGTACCGGGGGTTCGAATCCCTCACCCTCCGCACTCCAGCCGCCGCGACACCTGAGCCGCCCGCCGGCGTCTAACCGATAGGCGATGCCCGAGACCCCGGAGTCCGACGACCTCGCCCTCGTCGCCCGCGCGCGCGGGGGCGACGCCGACGCGTTCGCCGACCTGGTGCGCCGCCACCACGCCCGCGTCCACGGGATGTGCGCGTCGCTGGTGAACAACCCCGCCGACGTCGAGGACGCCGTCCAGGAGGTGTTCCTCAAGGTGTTCCGCTCCCTGGACCGCTTCCAGGGCGAGGCGCGCTTCAGCACCTGGCTCTACCGGGTGGTCATGAACCACTGCCTCGACCTGCGCCGCCGCGCGGCCCACCGGCGGGCGGAGTCGCTGGAGACCTTGCTCGAGGAGGGCGACGAGCCCCTCCTGCGCCTGCTCGAGGCCCCCGAGTCCCGGCGCGACGCCGCCGAGGAGGCCGAGGAGCGGGAGGTCGCCGCCGCCATGCTCGCCGCCCTCCCCGAGGAATACCGGGAGGTCCTCGCCCTCCGGGAGACCCAGGGCCTGAGCTACGAGGACATCGCGAAAACGATGGAATGCTCGGTGGATTCCGTGAAAGCCCGCCTGCGCCGGGCCCGCGCCGGCCTGCGCGAGAAGCTGCGACACTTTTTGAAGGAAGGCGAGTCTAAATGACAGGGGAGGCCGTATGAACCACGAGGAGATCGAGACTAGGCTCTCGGACTACCGCGACGGCGAGCTCCCGGCTCCGGAGCGGGCCGAGGTGGAGACCCACCTCAAGGCCTGCGCGGACTGCCGGGCCGCGCTGGAGCTGGACGCGCGCGCGGCGAAGGCCCTGTTCCGGGCCCCCACCCCCAGCCGCGCCGAGACCGAGGCCTTGGTGCGGGCGCTCCTGCCCAAGATCTCGGGGGCGCCCCGCCCCTCCGTATGGGAGCTGCTGCGCCCCGCCTTCCCTTGGGCCGCGCCGGCGCTGGCCTTCGCCGCCGCGGCGGCGGCCGTCTTCGTCGCGCCCCGGACCGACCGGGACCCGTTCGACTCCCTGGTCGCGGCGCAGGCGGGAAGCCGGACGTACTCCTGGGTGA